>CAZUXR010000014.1:0-23035 GCA_964624785.1 uncultured Candidatus Saccharibacteria bacterium | reverse complement strand
AGAGTTTAGTGTTTAAAGAAAATAGTATTCGTCGAGGATGTGGTCCGGAAACTTAACGGTTAGTTCTTCTCCAGGCTTTATGGTAGTCGTCGATAACAGAGTGCCTTCTTGGTCGTATAAAGCCGCGCGCATTGTAGTTACAATCCACAAACCCAGACCCGTCGTTTCTTGGAATTTGTCGACCATCACAGTTAGCGAGTACCTGACATTTGACGGGAACGATGTCAGCACCAAGGAAATCAATAGTTGCTTGAAGTGCAGTGTCTGTAAGCGCACCAATGGCAGTACCCTTTGCACAATATCTGGTGCATACTTCAGGTAACTCGGCGTGAATTTGCACATTGAGCTTCGGGGGTTTATCCCGGCTTCGGCCAAACATACTGTTTTTATTTGCTGTTTTTGGCGATAATTGCTTCTGCTACGTGGTTTGGAACGTCTGCGTAGTGGTCGAGTTCCATACTGGAGCTGGCGCGGCCTTGGGTTGAGCTACGAAGATCGGTTGTGTAGCCGAACATTTCGCCCAAAGGTACAAAGGCGGTTATTTCTTTGATTCCGGTAGTAAGGTCTTCCATGGTTTCTATGCGGCCACGCTTAGCGTTCAGACTGCCAATTACGTCGCCCATGAACTCTTCTGGAGTCACAACAACTACTTTCATGATCGGTTCTAGCAAGGTTGGATTAGCGTTTTTAACACCTGCCTGCAAAGCCATAGAACCAGCGATTTTAAAGGCCATTTCGGAACTATCCACGTCGTGGTAACTACCGTCGTAAAGTTCGGCCTTAACATCTACTACGGGGTAACCAGCAATAACACCGCCGGTTAGGGCTTCTTCAATTCCGGCTTTTGCGGCTGGGATGTATTCGGAAGGAACGGAACCGCCTTTAATAGAGTTAATGAACTCAAATCCTTTGCCAGCCTCGTTTTGGGACAAGCGGATCCAAACATGACCATACTGACCACGACCACCGGATTGGCGAACAAATTTACCTTCGGCTTCTACTCCATCTTTGCGAATGGTTTCGCGGTACGCAACCTGCGGCTCGCCGATGTTGGCCTCTACGCCGAATTCTCGCTTCATACGATCTACAATGATTTCTAGATGGAGCTCGCCCATTCCAGAAATGATCGTTTGGCCAGTTTCGTGATCCACTTTGATTCTGAATGTTGGGTCTTCTTCTGCTAAGCGCTGCAGGGCTATGCCCATTTTTTCTTGGTCAGCTTTAGTCTTTGGCTCAATCGCAATACTTACAGGCGGTTCCGGGAACGTAATACTTTCTAGAACGATTGGTTTGGCCAAATCTGCGATGGTGTGTCCGGTGGTCGTGCCTTTTAGGCCAACAATTGCTGCAATATCGCCTGCGCTAACTTCTTCTACGTCCTCACGCTTATCGGCCTGCATTCGTACAATTCTACCAACGCGTTCTTTGTCGCCCGTAGAGCTGTTTAAGATGTAGCTGCCTGATTTTAGCGTGCCAGAATATACGCGGAAGTATGCAAGTTTACCCACAAACGGATCGGTCGCGATTTTGAATGCCAGGCCAGCAAAAGGTTCTGTATCGATTGGTTTGCGCTCAATTTCATCGCCTGATTTTGGATCAACACCCCACGTGCTACCGCGGTCTAACGGACTTGGAAGCAGGTCGGTTACTGCATCTAGAACTTTTTCTACGATTACACCGCGACCATCGCCACCAGTTACTGCATAGAATTTGCCGGTTAGGACGGCGCTTCTGATTGCTTGTTTGACTTCTTCGGGGCTTAAGCCTTCTTCGCCAACTTCAAAGTATTTTTCTAGCATGGCTTCGTCTTCGGCTACAGCGTTCTCGATCAGCAGACTACGGTATTTATTAACTTTATCCATCATGTCGGCCGGGATTTCGCCTTCGACAAGTTCGTGGTCAGTAAAGTCTTTGTAGGTGTAAGCCTTCATGTTCACCAGGTCGACGATGCCGTTAATAGACTGTTCGAATCCTATGGGAAGGTGAATCGGGAAAGCTCGTTTGCTTAGGCGACTGTGAATGGAATCCAGGCTTTTATAAAAATCGCCACCAGTTTGATTAATTTTGTTTATAAAGCAAATGCGAGGAACATTATACTTATCGGCCTGACGCCATACTGTTTCGGATTGGGATTCCACGCCCATTTTGCCGTCGAACACCACGCAGGCGCCATCAAGCACACGCAAAGAACGTTCTACTTCTACGGTAAAGTCGATGTGGCCGGGAGTGTCGATAATGTTGATCTGGTGATCCTTCCAGTAGCAGGTAACGGCGGCGGATACGATTGTGATGCCACGTTCGCGTTCCTGAGCCATCCAGTCGGTTGTTGTTTCGCCGTCATGTACGGCACCAATTTTGTGCTTTAAGCCGGTACGATAAAGAATACCCTCGGTAGTTGTGGTTTTGCCTGCGTCAATATGAGCAATAATGCCTATATTGCGAATCTTATCCATTGCTGTTTTCTTTGTTGCCATAATTTTAAACTCCTACTACCTTATCACACTCTGTTATTTATTCAACTGGTGTTGCTTCTGCCCATGTTCTAAGCGGGCAACCTGCGCACGTTTTATCTACACAACGCCTCGCTACTTCGGCTAACACTCCTTGGTGATCTTCTCCTCTTAGCGAGGTAAGTCCTTCGCCAGTGGTTGCATCCACCATCCTGCAGCTCTTGCCAGTTATACCGTCGCATTTCCTTACCGCTTTTAGCACATCCCATGCCTTGCCGTGATCAGAAGGCAAATCTTCTTGCCCAATGCCATCCAAAAATCTTCCAGCTCCACAATTTTGTGCTTGTTTTCGGCCTCTTAACAAAGCTGCAAGCCTACGAACAATGCCTTTTGGTGGCAGGATTTGGTCGCCTGACTCTGGTTTCTTGCATAAATCAATACCCGCTGTGATGCGATTATGAGTCGCTGAACCCTCGCGGATTTTTCGGGCCGCAGCACCACACCCGTAACTACTCTCGATGATAGTTCTATCAGCGTGGAGCGTAAAAGTCCGCTCGCCACCATCTTCCGTTGATCTACTAAAAGATCCCGGGCAACCTTCGCAAAAACCCCTTGCCATAATCCGCTTTAGCCTTTTTTCCTTGCCTGATGCTCTACAAAAGCGCTCGTCATCAGGGCTCTCACAACAGCAGACCCAAGTGCCGAGCAGTAATTTCCGTCACAAGGTCCCTTCTCGGGAACATCGGCGGACCCGCCAAACACCTCTGATACAATTCCCATAAGGTTCGCATGGCTGCCATCACCCTCACTCACCGCCAACGATCTATACATTTCTGCTAACTCATTTATCTTCCGAAGTTGCGTCCGATACAGACAAGGTTCGCCAGTCGTAGGGCAGCTCATCGTCTTTAGGTTCGGGCAAAGTGGGCGAAGGCTCGGTTGGCTTCGGCCATTCTGTGGGTATCTTCTTTTTTCTTAACTGCTGAGCCAGTGCTGTTGTATGCATCTACTAGTTCTGCGGCAATCCGCTCGTCGGTGCTCATACCGGAACGGGCGCGAACCGCCTCTACAAACCACATGGTTTTAAGGTGTTGCTGGCGCTGGCCTTTAACTTCAAAAGGAATCTGGTAGTTTGCACCACCAACACGTCGTGATCGGGTTTCCATGTGTGGCTGAACATTCTTCATGGCTTGGTCAAATACCTCTAGCGGGCTGTCTACTTTGAGTTTTTTAGCAGCCTTTTCCATACCTTCGTAAACTAGGCGTTCCGCCAGCTGTTTTTTGCCGTCCAGCATGATGCGGTTAATTAGCTTCGACACGGCTACGCTGTTGTAAACACGGTCCGGCTTAACGTCTCGAACTAGGCTTTTGGTAACTTTACGCGGCATTATTTGCTCTCTTTCTTGGCGCCGTACTTACTGCGGCCTTGTTTGCGGTTAGCTACTCCCTGAAGATCAAGGTTACCGCGCACAATGTGGTAACGCACACCAGGAAGGTCTTTTACTCTTCCGCCTCGTACTAAAACTACGGCGTGTTCTTGCAAATTATGACCTTCGCCGCCAATGTAGGCCCAAACTTCGTGACCGTTAGTTAGACGAACTCGAGCAACTTTACGCATGGCAGAGTTTGGTTTTTTAGGTGTTTTGGTAGTTACACGAACACAAACGCCGCGCTTAAACGGAGATGGCTTGTCGTAAGTTTTAGTCTTTAGGTTATTGGTTACGCGCTGCAAGGCTGGCGATTTAGTTTTGCTGGTTACGATCTTGCGTGGTTTTCTGACTAGTTGGTTAATCGTAGGCATCTTTAAGCAACATCCATTCTTGCTACTGCTTGGTGCTTAGTGTTATTTCTTTGCATATCTGTAAAATTTACCATATTATCTAGCTTTCTTCAAGGGGTGAGTCTTCTTCGACTTCATCAAGTCGGCGTGCACCGGTACCAACTGGGATACGGCGGCCAAGGATTGCGTTTTCTTTAAGTCCATACAATCGGTCGACTTTACCACTGGTGGCGGCGGCAATTAGCACGCGAGTCGTGTCCTGGAATGACGCAGCGGATAGGAACGAATCGGTGCTCAAGCTTGCCTTGGTAATTCCAAGTAGCAGTTGGTTGTACTTAATTTGAGGTTTACCGGCTTTAGCTAGTTCTTCGTTAGCTTCTACTACAGCCAGCTTGCTTACAATGTCGCCAGTTATGAATTCACTGTCGCCAGCTTCTTCGATCTGAACTCGGCTAAACATCTGGCGAACAATTACTTCTAGGTGCTTGTCGGCAATTACCTGTCCTTGGCTGGCAAAAATGTAAAGGATTTCGTTCATGATGTAGCGCTGGGTATCTTCTACACCGCGCAGCTGCATTAGGTCGTGTAGATTGATAGAACCGTTGGTTAAACGCTGGCCGGCTTCGATCTCGTCGCCGTCCTTAACTTGCAGTTGGCGGAATGACGGGATTTCGTAGCGAATGATGCTTTTAGCAGTCGGTGTAATGGTAATAGACGCGTCGGTTATGCTAACTTTGCCAATCATAGTGGCGTTGATAGGTTCGCTGCCGTCTTCGTGTGCCGCAATGACATCGCCGATAGTTACTTCGTCGCCGTCTTTAACTTGGGCAACCCGGCCTGCTAATGCAGATTTGACAGGTTTTTGCTTTTTAGCTGTAACTTGCACAATATATTGGTCGTTGTCTTCCCAGACATTGGCAATACCGGTAATGTCTGATAGATAGGCCTGGCCTTTTGGTGTTCGAGTTTCCAGAAGTTCTTCTACGCGGGTAAGGCCCTGCGTTACATCGTCGCCAGCTGTTACGGCACCGGCTCGGTGCTTAGAGTCCAGCGACAACTGCGTGCCAGGTTCACCGATACTCTGAGCAGCGATAACACCAATTGGGTAATCGCTTGCCACAACTCGTCCAGTCGCAAGATCCACGCCGTATGATTTTTGGCTGATTCCACGAACGCTGCTGTTGCTTAGAACGCTCATGATCTTTATTTCTTTAATGCTATCGTCGGCACCAATTGCGGCAGATATTTCGGCAGTGACAAGTTCGCCCTTTTTAAGGTGCTTCTTAACATCTTCGGCTACAAATCGTCCTTCTAAGCGGGCTCCAAAATCGACGCCAATCGCTTCGGACTCGCTGCGGTAAATTGTAAATCCTGGATCTTCAACATCTTCCTCGATAGTAAATACATCCTGAGCTACATCCACTAAACGGCGGGTCAGATAACCGGAGTCGGCTGTTCGAAGGGCAATATCAATTAGTGATTTTCGAGTACCCCGGGTAGCCGTAAAGTATTCCAGCGGAGTAAGGCCATATTTGTAGTTAGAACGTACGGGTAGTTCGATAGCTCGACCAGTAGCATCGGCAAACATACCTAACATACCTACGGATTTTTTCATCTGGCTAATGTTACCACGGGCGCCGGATGCGACAGCGATAGACATAGTGTTATCTTCGGTTGCAAACTGCTTAGCTAGGGCTTCTTCTACTTTGGTGTCTACAGTGGTCCAGGTTTCTACGGTAAGGCGATAGCGCTCGTCGTCGGTAATGAATCCGTCACCATACTGCTTGCTGATTGCTGTGGCGCGTTCTTCGCCTTCTTTAACAATGCTATCTAGGTCTTTAAGATCAGAGAAGTCGTTCATACCCATGGATAAGCCAGAAATAGTAGCGTAACGGAATCCAAGATCTTTTAAGTCGTCGGCGATCAAGGCTGTAGCATCCTGACCGTACTTTTGGTAAATCTGCGACATAACTTTGGTTAGTTTCTTATTGGTCATTGGTGCGTCTTGGAATGTAAAGTCTTGCGGCAAAATTTCGTTAAACAGCAAACGTCCAACAGTGGTTTTGCGCATTTCGCCTCTGAACGGCGCTGTTACGCGGGTCTGCAAAGTAACCACTCCGGCGTCTAATGCCATAATGATCTCATCCAAGCTGCTGTAGCTTAGGTGCTTGTCTTCTGTTGCGCCCGGACGCTCATAAGTCAGGTAGTAACAACCAAGAACGATGTCTTGTTCTACGTGCAGGATTGGAGAACCATCGGCTGGTTTAAGCAGGTTCTTGTTAGCGGCCATGATATCGCGGGCTTCGTCCTGGGCTTTTTGGCTTAATGGAAGGTGTACGGCCATTTGGTCGCCGTCAAAGTCAGCATTAAAGCCTTTACATACTAATGGGTGCAGCTGGATGGCCTTGCCCTCGATTAGCGTAGGCTGGAAAGCTTGGATACTAAGGCGGTGAAGCGACGGTGCGCGATTTAGTAGAACGTACTTGCCTTTAATAACTTCGTCCAATGCGTCCCAGACTGCTGTTTCACCCATTTCGATCATGCGGGTAGCGCTTCGGATATTGTGTGCTAGTTCTTGTTCTATCAAGCGGCCAATCACGAACGGCTTAAATAGTTCTAGAGCCATAGTTTTAGGCAAACCACACTGGTGCATTTTGAGTTCTGGACCAGCAACAATTACTGAACGACCAGAGTAATCCACACGCTTACCAAGCAAGTTCTGACGGAAACGGCCTTGCTTGCCTTTTAGCATGTCGCTTAAAGATTTTAGGCGTCGGCGCTGGCCAGTGGCGGCAACTGCACGGCCAGAACGAGCGCTGTTGTTGTCGATCAAAGCGTCAACGGCTTCTTGCAGCATGCGTTGTTCGTTGCGGCGAATGACTTCTGGGGCGTTAAGATCAATTAACTTCTTAAGACGATTATTGCGGTTGATTACGCGGCGGTAAAGATCGTTTAAGTCGCTGGTTGCAAAACGTCCACCGGTTAGCTGAACCATTGGTCGAAGATCCGGTGGGATTACAGGTAAAACACTTACGCAAAGGCTACTTGGCTTAATGCCAGCGCGCTGCATGCTTTCTAGCAGGCGCAGGCGTTTCATGATTTTCTTCTTGCGCTGGCCCTTGGCCTCGTCGGCCTCGTTAGTTAGATCGCTTATTAGTTGGTCCAGATCAATGTTTATTAACAGTTCACTCAGTGCGCTTCCGCCCATTCCTACAGTAACTAGTGCGCGAAGCTCTTCAGGCAAGAATCGGTAGTCAGATTCGCTCAAAAGTGCTAATTTTTCTAGCCCAGTAATCTGTTCTTTGAACAAGTCTGCTTCACTCACCAAATCTTCTAGCTCCTTGTTTTGAGCTTCGGCCAGTTCTTTTAGGTTTGCGCCTTCGGTTTTAGACTCAGTCTCGTAGCGGAACTTAATGGCTTCTTCGGCTGCTGTGAATTCCGCTTCGCGATCGGCTTTGATTTGATCGCGCTTTTCTACATCTACACTCTTAATGATGTAGCTGGCAAAATAAGCAACTCTTTCAAGATTCTTAACAGTCAAACCAAGCAACAAGCCCATTGCACTAGGTGTACCGCGCAAGAACCAAATGTGCGCAACGGGGCTAGCCAGGCTAATGTGACCCATGCGTTCGCGTCGAACAATGCTGCGGGTAACCAGTTCGCCATTTTTTGTAACGGCGGCTTCACGGCTACGAACACCTTTGTATTTAGCGTCATGCGGGTTGATGTCTTTAACAGGGCCAAAAATACGTTCGCAGAACAAACCATCTCGTTCGGGCTTTTGCGTTCGGTAGTTAATTGTTTCTGGCTTTGTAACTTCGCCGTGACTCCAGTTTAGAATGTCGCTGGCGCTTGCGATTGCTAAGCGGACTGCGTCAAAGTCGGCTATATCTGTTCCGGGGTTGTAATGTCTCATTTTTAAGCCTCCTTCTCTTCTTCTTCGGTTATCGTAATATCTTCGTCTAGCTCCACTTCGTCGAGCGTCGGCGGCGATTCTTCTTCGGTCATACCGCTAACCCCTTCTTCGTCTTCGGTTGTAACTGGCATTGCGGTTGGTTCGTCGATTGTGACATCAGCTGCTGGAATGTGTGCGGCTTTGTCTTTTACAGCTGCTTCCAGGACTTTTTCGGCATCTACGATTTGATTGTCTGCTAGAAGATCGACTTTTAGACCCAAGCCCTGAAGTTCCTTAACAAGCACATTAAAGCTTTCTGGAACTTTTGGACCTTGGATTTCGGTACCCTTGATTATTGCTTCGTAAGCCTTGGCTCGTCCATAAACATCGTCGGACTTAATGGTCAGCATTTCCTGCAAGGTGTGTGCAGCACCGTAAGCTTCTAGCGCCCAAACTTCCATTTCTCCGAATCTCTGGCCGCCGTTTTGAGCCTTACCGCCAAGTGGCTGCTGGGTAACCATGGTGTATGGTCCAATGCTTCGAGCGTGGATTTTGTCGCTAACCATGTGGTTTAGCTTAATTATGTACATGCTTCCGACTGTAGTGCGCTCGGCAAATGCTTCGCCGGTGCGACCGTCGTAAAGCTGCTGCTTGCCGTCTTCTGGCAAGCCTGCTTCTTTTAGGAGTTCCTTGGTTTTAGCGATTGGAACACCATTGAATGACGGGCTGGCAACTTTTATGCCTAGCGCACGAGCGGCCATTCCTAAGTGTGTCTCAAACAACTGGCCGACGTTCATACGAGAAGGAACGCCCAGCGGGTTAAGGACTATATCTACTGGTGTGCCATCTTCGTTAAATGGCATGTCTTCTACTGGAAGAATCTTGGCAATAACACCCTTGTTACCGTGGCGACCACCAAGTTTGTCACCGACGCTGATTTTGCGCATTTGAGCTACGAATACTTGGATCTGCATAATTACGCCGGCTTTTAGATCATGTCCGGAAGCTCGGCTAAACACCTTAACTCCCACGACTTTGCCGTGACGACCGGTGCTCATACGCTGTGATGTGTCGCGGACTTCTTTGGCTTTTTCGCCAAAAATGGCACGCAATAGGCGTTCTTCGCTAGAAAGTTCCTGTTCGCCCTTCGGAGTAATTTTACCTACTAGAATGTCACCTGGGTGGACTTCGGCCCCGATTCGTACAATTCCGTCTTCGTCAAGGTGGCGAAGAGCTTCTTCGCTAACGTTTGGAATATCACGGGTTACGATTTCTGGTCCTAGTTTTGTTTCGCGAACTTCGGTCATATAGTCGACAATGTGGATAGATGTTAGCGTATCGTCCTCTACCAAACTGCGGGATATGATGATGGCGTCTTCAAAGTTGTATCCAGCCCATGGCATGAATGCTGTTAGCAAATCTTTGCCGAGTGCTAGCTCACCGCCAGCTATGCTCATTCCCTCTACAAGAATTTGGCCAGCTTTGACTTTGTCGCCGCTATTTACAACTACTACTTGGTTGATTGAGCTGCCTTCGTTGCTGCGAGCAAAGTGCGTTGGACTATAGCGGAATGATTTTCCGTTTTTATATTTAACGGCTACTTCGTCGGCTGTGGCTTTGGTAACTTCGCCGTCAAATTCAGCCTGGATTAGCTGACCGGAGTTTTGAGCGACGATAGATTCAAAACCGGTTCCAACTATTGGGCTCTCTGGCTTGATCAGCGGTACAGCCTGGCGCTGCTGATTAGAACCCATCAGCGAGCGAAGCACATAGTTCTTTTCGATAAATGGAACAAGGCCAGCGCTAGAACCAATAGTCTGGGCGCGTGATGCGTCCATATGGGTCACTTCGTTAGCGTCGACTTCTTCTGGGTCAAGACGATTACGAGCACTTACACGGGCGCTTACGAAGTAGCCGTCCTTATCAAAGTCGCTTCCGGCGCTAGCAATTACTGCGTGTTCTTCGCCAGCGGCATCCATGTATTCGATTTCTTTTGTAACTTTTGCTTTAACTGGCCATGTAGCCTGTTCTTTAACGGCGGCTAGCTTGCTCGCGGCAGCTTCTGTAATTTTGTCGCCAGCTTTTACGATTACTTTTCCGGCTGCGTCTTCTAGGTTAACGCTTGCGATGTGGCCTGCAGCGTTTTTAGCGGTAACAGCGTTAATAACTTTGCGGTAAGGCGTTTCGATAAATCCGTATTCATTGATGCGGGCATAGCTGGCTAGGTTTAATACCAAACCGATGTTTGCGCCTTCTGGAGTTTCTACTGGGCAGATACGGCCGTAGTGTGTAGCGTGGGCGTCACGAACTTCAAACCCGGCACGTTCACGACTCAATCCGCCTGGACCCATAGAACTTAGGCGGCGCTTGTGAGCCAACTCGCTCAGCGGGTTGATCTGGTCCATGAATTGGCTTAGCTGGCTACTTGCAAAAAATTCGCGAACAGCAGCAACTACAGGACGGGCGTTAATTAACTGGCCCGGAGTCACGGTCTCGATTTCGGACATGCTCATGCGGTCTTTGGCGTTGCGTTCCATGCGTAGCAATCCGATTCGGAACTGGCGCTGAACAAGCTCGCCGACTAATTTAACGCGGCGGTTAGTTAGCGAGTCAATTTCGTCAGCCGGACCCTGAGTAACGCTCAAGCGGATAAGTTCAGAAATGATCGCCAGTAAGTCGTCGATGCGCATTGTGCGATTTTCGATCGTATTAGCGACATCAAGATCCAATCGCTTATTGATTTTGTAGCGGCCTACGCGGCCAAAATCGAAGCGCTTAAAGTTGTAAAACATGTTTTCGATCATGCCACGAGCGTTATCTACGGTAGCTAAATCACCCGGACGTTGACGGCGATAAACTTCAATCAAAGCCTCGTTGGTGCTTTTTGCAGCGTCTTTCTCTAGAGTTGTAGTAATAAAACTGGTTGGACCTTGGTCTACATGCTTGAATGCGTCGCGAATTGCTTGCTCTGTCATTCCAAGGGCGCGCAACAGCGTGGTTACAGCCATTTTGCGTTTGCGGTCGATCTTAACGTAGAGCGCGCCGTTTGCTGCAGTTTCGAACTCGAGCCATGCACCACGAACAGGTATAACTTTGGCTCCGTAAATATTGCGGCCATTATGGACGTCGGATGTAAAGAACACGCCGCTGCTACGAATTAGCTGACTAACCACTACACGCTCAGCCCCGTTAATTACAAAAGTCCCGCGGCTTGTCATCCACGGGTAATCACCTAGGTAAATTTCTGATTCTTTAATCTCGCCTGTCACCTTGTTGGTGAGTTCGATTGTTGCTTTTAGCGAAGCCTCGTAACTTACGTTATTTTCACGGGCTTCTTCTTCGGTCATTTTGGGGTCTTCAAAGTGATAATCCTTAAAGCTAATGCTTAATTTTGCCCCTGTGTAATCATCGATCGGGCTGATCTCTGCGAGTAGTTCGCCTAAACCTTCTTCTACAAACCACTGGAACGAGGTGTTCTGGTGGTCGATTAGATTTGGTGGTAAAAGTACGTCGTCCGATTGCGTAAAGAACTTGCGTGTGTTGTTTAGAACTTGCGAATCATTTGCCATGCAGCAGTTTTGCTCCTCTTAATTATTTACCCTTTATAACAGTGTCTTGATTTTTATTTTGCATTAAGAGAAGCCCACTACATTCGGTGGCGCGATCTGGAACCAAACCACTCTACGAGCACCAAAGTACACTACTTCTTGACCTACAACGATACAGGCTAAGGAGTACTTAATCAAGAGACGTTGCAAAAAAAGTGTTGTAGAATAGTCAATGAATTATTCGCTACGAATATTACCTGTGAGCAATGACTTTGTCTACGATGCCGTAAGCCTTGGCCTCTTCGGCTGTCATCCAATAGTCGCGGTCTACGTCTTTTTCTATTTTTGCTAGTTTTTGACCGGTGTTTTTGGCCATAATTTCGTTCATTAAGTGTTTTAGGCGCAATCCTTCTTTTAGATCAATCTCTAGATCACTGATTTTGGATCGACCGCTGGCAGAGCTTGGCTGGTGGATCATAACCGTAGAATGGGGCAAAAGCATGCGCTTGCCTTTAGTGCCGCAGCTCAGCAAGAATGCGGCCGCGCTGGCTTGTACGCCGATTCCAACTGTTTGAATATCGCATTTTACGTATTGCATGGTGTCGTAAATGGCTAGCGCGTCATAAATTACTCCACCCGGGCTGTTAATGTAGAATGTTATGTCTTTGTTTGGATCTTGATTTTCTAAGAACAGCATCTGAGCGACCACTAAGTTTGCTGTATGTTCGTCCACACCTTCGCCCAAAAAAATTACGCGATCACGAAGTAAGCGGCTGTAAATATCGTAAGCGCGCTCAAATCGGCCCTCTTGTTCGATAACCGTTGGAATAAGTGTTTGAGTCGATCTGCTGGTTTTGCTCATAGTAATTAAATTATACTAAAGCAAATTAGCACTCGTCAACCCCGACTGCTAATTTACGCTACGAGTCGTATCTAACAGCCTGAAATTCCTTTAGTATGACCGGGGTCACGCTTACTTCTTCATCCTCTAGAGCCCTCAATGGTAATACGGAATCGGCG
The DNA here is from genome assembly GCA_964624785.1 of uncultured Candidatus Saccharibacteria bacterium. Classification (GTDB taxonomy): domain Bacteria; phylum Patescibacteriota; class Saccharimonadia; order Saccharimonadales; family UBA10212; genus CAZUXR01. Next base: position 10,342 of record CAZUXR010000014.1, on the reverse strand, counting down.
GCAATAACTTTTGCTCCGCCATCAACCCTATACAGCCCGGGCTCGTCTTTGGAATCGTTAGCTTCTATGGGAACAATGTGCGTATGTAAGATTTCTAATATTCTCGCGGCTCCTTTTACTGAGTTCGCGGCTTTATTGCCCAATAATTCTCGGAGTTCAACAGCGCTAGCTGTGTCTATATTAACCAATGCAGCCCCTCCGATTTCGGCATTTTTAAATCGCACATAACTAGTAACATTGCGCACCTCTACCGCGCCCCATTCATCGGGCACAACGACCATCCTTGGTTGACCGTCTAATCCAGACACAATTTCTTTGGTTCGTAACATTCTGTTCCTTTGATAAGTTAATTATTTTAGCCGAGTCTAATGTTTTTGCAAGCTTGAGCGTTTTATTTTGTGGCAAATTTAACAAGTTTGGCAACGGTTTTTTCGGTCATTAGTTGCGAGGCAATGCTCGAGCGGTTTTCTGGTTTATCCAGCTCTGTCTGCATGGCGGCGTCCCTGTGCTGACCCTTTAGCAATCGTATTCGGATCTCTAGCTCTTCCGGGGTTACATCAATCTTTTCTTTATCGGCAATCTCGCTCAAGACTATTCCAGCTTTAACGCGCATTTCGGCCTCTGGGCGCTGCTTGTCACGGTGTTGTTGTTCGGTCAAGCCCTCTGCATCCAAATGCTCTTGCCAAGTTTGGCCGCGGTAAACCAAGTTATTTTTTTCTTCCGTTTCCTGGCGAATTATCTGATTTTCTATCAGCGCTTCCGGAACACCAATATCCGAAGCTTTTGTGATCGTCTCTATAAGCTGATTTTGAAACAGATTGTCTGCCTGCGCGGTTCGCTCTGCCGTTAACTGTTTTTTGACGTCAGCTTTAAGTTCGGCTAACGTTTTAAACGGGCCGACGCTCGAGGCAAATTTATCATCCGCCTTGGCTTCTACGAGTTCGCTAACCGTTTTAACGCTAACTTTAAAAGTAACTTTTTTACTGCGCAGTTCCACGGCATTATAGTCTTTAGGAAAGGTAATCGTAAATTCTTTGTCCTTGCCTGGCGCAACACCAACAAGTTCGTCCTCAAAACCCGGGATGAACGAATTACTTCCCAGCAGGAGCGGGTAGTCCTTGCCATCAGCGCCCTTAATTGGTTCGGTTTTTTCGTTAAATCCAGCAAAATCTATCGTGACTTCGTCGCCAATTTTGGCTGGTCGCTTTACCTGCTTGCGCTCGGCGGCACGTTTGCGTAGCTGAGCCAGGACTTCGTCAACATCTTTAGCGGTCACCGTAACCGCGGGTTTAGTAACTTTGAGCTTTTTATAATCAGCTAGCTTAATATTGCCGATAATTTCTACAGACAGTTCGAATTCCAAATCGGTATATGGCACAAACTTTTTTATTTGTACGTCCGGCGAATCAACTGGTCGCAAATCTTCTTGTGCTAGCGCGGCTTGGTAGAACTTATTGAGTGCGGTATCCAAAAAATGATCCTGAAGCTGCTTTTGATCTATATTCTTTTCGACCAAATTAGCGGGGGCATGGCCGGCCCGAAAGCCTGGGACTTTAACACTGCGGGCAAAATAAGCAATAGCTTGGGTTTTAATCGGCTGCATATCCACTTCGATGGCTTTAACGTTTAGCGTGACTTTGGTTGGGTTTACGATGGTTTTAGTTACTTGCATATCAAGAGATTGTACCCCAACTTATTGTAAACACTAAGTACTAATGTCTAAATTCTAAACAATTACTTAAATCCCAAATCTCAATTTTTCGAATTCTAGCCGCCACAATACAAAATCCGCCCCTGCAGTCGATAGCAGTTTAGATATTGATATTTATAATTTGAAGTTTTGTTTAGGAATTAGAAATTCGAGATTCGAAATTTACAGCTTGTCATTTGGTAGGTGTTGGGCGGCGAGGGTACTCACTAGACGCTCAAAGCTTAGTTCTTGTTCTTTGCCATTTTTAAGGTCTTTAAGTTTAAATCTTTGATTTTTGAGCTCTTCTTCGCCAATGAAGATAGCGTATCTAACCCCTGATTTTACGGCGCTTTTTATCTGGGCATCTAGTTTGCGTCCGCTACTGTCTACAGCCAACCGAACACCTTCTGCGCGAAGGTCTGCCAGAGTTTTTTGCGCTGCCTCGTAATTATCACCAACCAAAATTACGTTAGCGTCTACGGATGGCGACATAAGCGGCAGTAGATTATGGATTGCTAAAAAGTTCTGCAAAGTCACGTCGCCCATTCCAAAACCAACCGTTGGCACAGGATCCACGCCAAACGCGCCAACCAACCCATCGTAGCGGCCGCCGCCAAACATGCTTCGATTATTTTGCGGGTGTGTGTCAAAAACTTCAAAAACAACATCGGTGTAATAATCGAATCCGCGCATTAGGCTCATATCAAAGACCACGTTCGTAATTCCTGCCGAAGTTAATAGGTCGATGAGCTTACTCAGCTCCGCAACGGCTGGGTGTTGCTGTGTAACTAAGGGTAGCTGGTCGAGTTTTTCTATCTTTAACAGAGAGATGAGCTGGTGCAGCAGATCAGTCTGGCGCTGCGCAGGACTTAAAATAGCGGTCGCCAGGCCCACAAAATCAGCTTGGGTCATTTTGCGCATGCGGTCGATCAAGCGCATCATGGCCTGGGCTTGATCGTATTCCAATCGCAAATATTCAAGCAAAATCCAGTTAATTAACATGCGGCTGGACAAGCGAATTTCGTACATGTCCGGCTTGGCGCCATAAGCTCGCATAATCGAATCGGCGACTAAAATCATCTCGTGATCAGCCTCTAACCCGGCAACACCGAACAAGTCAACGTTTAGCTGCCAGTGTTCGCGCAAACGGCCGTGTTGCGGTCGTTCATAACGCCAAACATTAGGAATGCTATACCATCGCAGCGGATAGCTAAGTTCTTGGCGCTTGGCGGCCACCATTCGGCTAACCGTTGGGGTCATTTCTGGCCGCAAAGTCACATTGCGACCGCCACGATCCGTAAAACTATAGGTCTGCTCCGCAACTATTTCCTGGCTGGTTTTGGACAAATACAGCTCGATTGGTTCTAAAATCGGCGCGTCATATTCCTCGTAACCAAAGCGCTCCACCACTTGGCGCATAACTTCAAACATATACTTTTGAATACGCTTGTCGGCCGGATAAAAATCCCGAGTGCCCTTATAAGGTTGAGTCGATAATTTCATGGTTATACGCCCTATTCTAATTGATCGGTATAAAAAGGCTAGTTTTTTAGGCGATTTTTTGTTTTAGGGCGTGGATTTCTACTGAATGTTGATCCGTGAGTTCCACGGTCGCGTCCAGTTTGTTTTCTATTCTATTTGATGTAGCGTGTATTTGTTGAAATTCCGCCCGAACCTCTGCTCGGTTATCTTCAAGCATGTTTTTTACATTTTCGAACTCTTTAGATATTAGTTGTAAAGAATCGCCAACAACTCGGCTAACTATCTCTTCTACATCCTTTTTTGTTAGCGAATCATCGTTGCTCATACCAGCCATTTTATCATGGTGTTTTTGTTCGTGTAAGTGCTAAAGTATATCCATGACAACTCAGCGCCGCCCTCGTAGAAGTTCTCCTTTTAATGTAGAAAGTCCTTTTAAATTATTCGGTAAAAGCAAAAAATTAATTCAAAAATATATTTGGATCTTTGGACCGTTGTATTTTATATCTCTTATATTTTCGTTCCATGCCTGGGCATGGACTCCGGCAATCGGCAGCGACAACGGCCACTGGTGGACAACTTACAGCTGGGTTGGCTCAGGCTTTTCCAGCACCACGGTGCCCACCTTTTTATGGTATGGATTCGCCGGATTTTCGCTGATTTGGTTCGTTTTTGTGGTTGCCGCCGGTATCGCAGCGCAGATTATGAGCCAAAAGGCCCAGCTAGAAGTTTCTGAGGGCAAAAGCCCATCGTTCGACAAGTTATGGGTAACTTTTAAGGAGTTGGGCTGGCGAATGACTGGCCTTTACCTTGTAATGGCACTTTATATTACTGTTGGCTTTATCTTACTAATTATCCCCGGGCTCATAATGCTGCGACGCTACTTTTTGGCTCCATACGTAATGCTGGAACAAAAATGTAGTATCAAAGAAGCCATGGAGCGTAGCGCCGCCATGAGCCACCCCGTACCAAAAGCCATTTGGGGAGTAATTGGCGTAATGATACTAATTGGACTCCTTAACGCCATTCCGTACCTGGGGTGGATGATAGCCTTTGCAGTCGGATCGTTCTACTCCATTGCGCCAGCCCTTCGCTACCAAGAACTCAAAACCGTCCCTAAATAAAAAGTCCCCGGATCGAAGCACAAATCCACGGTTTTCATCTCTATTAGAGGACAGTCTGGTTTGTTATTAGATTATTTAAATAATTTTAATGGTTCTTAGTTGGTTGTTGGGGCACCGCGACATGATGTCGCGGTGCCCCATAGGAGATCAATCGCCGCCCGGGATGTTCCACCACTGGTGGCGGCCTTCGACGATTCCCGGGGTACGCATCAGGTGATGCGGCCCCTCGAGGACGAGATCGGCGTGATCGGGTGCCGAGAGAGTCCCTTCGCAGGTGACACCCTTGAGTCCGATGATTCCTGATGATGTACGAATCCGCGCCCGGCGCGAAGTCCGACGACCGGTCAGGGTGTGTCTGGTGCCGAACACCTGCATGCCAACCGACTGGCGAAAGCCCAGGGTTTGACAGTGCCCGGAGGTACACGACCACATCTCTTCGAGATGCTCCCAGCTCATGCCGAGGGGAAGCGCCCAGATGTCACCCTGACGTACGGCCCTCTGACCAACAAGACGCTCGTACTTGTCCAGTTTGGATGGCCGGAGTCCGGCGTAGAACGCCTCCTCACCACGTTCGACGAGTCGGCGGTGATGCTCTTCTTCAACCTGGACGACAAAAGGCTGCTCGTCCATGCCGCCGAAGAAGGCCATGCGACCCTGTGCAAGCAAGAACTGCTCGCCTCCGTTGAGGGTGCGAACCACAGAGCTCTTCTCCCAAGGTTGTGGAAAGAAGATATCGCTGCCCTCCCGCCTGATCGGCGAGCGGAACACTCTGTCCTCGAACTTCAGCACCGCACCCCCGAAGGTTCGCGGCGAATTGACTATCGCGATCGTCAATGCAATCGTTCTCCTTATACATGCCTCCGACCCATTGTCAGAAGCACATTGTAAGAGATCCAATCTGCCTAGATACTGGCATAGTATGCACAATCCGTCAAATACCTGTATGCGTCCATAACATATTGGACATTCCAAAGTTACTCATAAGATACTTCATTGGTGAGATTTGTCCAAGTGCAAAGTGTGGCCGCTCAGTGTTGTACCAGATTAACCAATCCATCAGCAGGTGGTTGAACTGCTCTAGATCTTCTGCCATGGTGTCGAGTACGCTATCCATAAACTCCTCTTGGATGACTATGGACTATGACTATGAGGACTATGAGGGACTATGAGGACAGTCCTCTAACAGATAGTCGTTTTGTGATTATTGATTGGCAAGTTCGTACTTTAGCTCGTCTAATATCTCTTTGTGTTCTTTGTAATCTTCATGAAACTCTACGTACTCTCGCCTATCGGCAAAAAGTACCAGAACTCGCCTGGTCTCAAGCCATTGCGGCTTGTCATGTATATAATATTGATAGCTAGAATAGGAGTAGTTCTTCCAGTAGCGTGTATTCAAGTGAATGTAGCGAGTAATGTGTTGTAGATAGTTATCGACATCTATCCGAGAAGCTTTATAACGGCTTTCAAACAAGGAACCTGTCCGTTTGTACTTGAGGTTAAAATAACGACTATAGCTGGTCATCACACTCCTCATTAGCTTGGCCATACTGCCCTCGTCTTGTTGGTAAAGTAGTAAATGAAAGTGATTAGGCATTAAGCAAAAAGCTAATAATTCGATCTTGCCTTTGTAGTGAGGATAGTTAATCCCTTCTTTGCTAAGTACTGGCTTGTCGGACAAGTAGCGAGCGAATAAACCGATGAAGTAATTGTAATCGTCGGTGCTTTGAAAAATATCTTGCTGGCTAGCGCCCCTGGCATAAACATGATAGTAAGTTTCGGCCACATCAATTTTCAAAACGTTACGAGAAGGCATAAAACTAGTCTATCACATTTATCTTATCTGTTAAAGGACAGTCCTCTTAGTCCTTAGTCCTAGTCATTCCGTACCCGGGGTGGATGATAGCCTTTGCAGTCGGATCGTTCTACTCCATAGCCCCGGCCCTCCGCTACCAAGAGCTAAAACCCCTCGGTAAATAAATACCCCTGAAAAACTATAAAACTGTATATTACATGTCACATTTAATATAAAGTATTGAGACGCACTTGCATGACACCATATTTGTGGTACTGTATATTACATGCGCCATGAAGGACCCTTACCAGACGAAGCTTTACCTCCTGGTGAAGATACGTTGTCGCCAGAAGAGCTTGATAAAGTTGCCTCTTTTATGTTTATGATGGAGGAACAAGATCTGCGCGATTTTCCAGATAGGATTACTATGACCAGCGTGACATCAGAAGAGTGGGATTGCCTGAATGCAGCAAAATTCCGACTCCAGATTAACCTATTCAACGCACTCAAAAGAAATATGATCAAGCGTCGAAATAACCTCGACAACTAAACTACCTTTCAGACATTAGGACTTTAAAGGTTTATATTTTTATATGTAGCGGTGCTATAAATTTTGAAATTATCGATGCTGTGTTTTTGGTGGGGATGAAAGGACTTGAACCTTCACGCCTTTCGGCACGTGCTCCTAAGGCACGCGTGTATACCAATTTCACCACATCCCCAACGACTATAATTATGAAGGTTCAAGGATTATTTTGAAAGGACTTGGCCACCTTCTCGGCGGCCCCGCCTCAACTTACTGCCGGGCAAGCTTGGCAATCAGTTTCCGGCCTTGCGAAATGCCCCCGGCATTTCTCACACCAACGCCTTTTCGGCATCCCGATTCTATCGGGACGTGTATACCAACCTGCCCCGCACCGAACTTGTTTCTGGTGCGCGGGTTTCACCCTCGTCCCCAAGTATTGCTGACTGGTGTAGTTTAGCTAATTTTACGGTAAAAGACAAGTTGGGCGTCGCCGTAATTTTTGTCTGATAAGCTTTCGAAACCCTTGAATTTTGGCGCGTCTAGGTGGCCAGGCCAATCAAGCACGAGCAGACCGTCGGGTTTGATGTGTTTACTTAATTTTACAAGCAACTTCATCTGTAAATTATCGTATGGCGGTGCTAAAAAGACTATGTCGAATTTTGCATCTGGATTATTATCGCTCCAGCCACTGGAGTTGGCGTTAATAGCTTTGACCTGATCGCTAACCCCTAATTCCTGGATATTTTGTTGGATTACAGAATGCGAGTTCTTGTCGATCTCTGTAGCCGTAACGTGCGCCGCGCCGCGGCTAAGCGCTTCGAAACTAAGTGCGCCGCTACCAGCAAACGCATCCAGTACGGTTAATCCTTCTATGTCGCCCAACACATTAAATAGCGCGCCGCGGACCTTTTCGCTCATGGGGTGAGTCCGATGGCCGTGCGGTTCGTGCAACGTCCTGCCGCCAAATTTTCCTGCTACTATCCTCATACTTATATTATCCCGCTACTCTGCATATTATGCAAAAATTGCGGGGTTTAATTGAGGGTTGTTATTGTCCGTAAGATCTTTACCCTTGAAGCCAAATGAAAGTATTTGTTGATCTTTTCACCACGATCGATGAATTCTTGCGCGGCGTGGCGAGCAGCAGAGATCAGTTTTATGTCGGATAGTTCGGCGATCCGCAGATCGAGCGCGCCGTGCTGGGTTTTGCCATAAATTGCCCCGGGCCCACGAAGACGCAGATCAAGCTCTGCTAGTTTAAATCCGTCTGTGGTGCTTTCTAGTGCTTTGAGTCTTGGACTAGGCGCGTCGTTGCCCGAGGGAATTAAATAACAATAGCTCTGGTGAGCATCGCGCCCGACACGCCCGCGAAGCTGATGGATTTGCGCTAGTCCAAACCGTTCCACGCCTTCAATCATCATGATAGAAGCATTTGGAACATCCACGCCAACTTCTATTACCGTAGTGCTGACTAAAATGTCGTGGTCGCCCGAGATGAATTTTTGCATGACTTCGTCTTTTTGCTGCGGTTTCATTTTGCCGTGCAATAGTCCGATCTTACGATTTTTGAAGTCTTTTTTGCTTAGTCGAGCGTAGACTTCTTCTGCCGACAAGCCTTTGCTTAGTTCTGTATCCGATATCAACGGGCAAACCACAAACATTTGCCGGCCCCTGTCCAACTCTTTGTTAATTTGCGCGTAAAGTTCCGCCCGAGCATTCGGCGATATAATTTCGGTTTTGATCGTAATTCTACCCGGCGGCAATTCATCGAGTATAGAAACATCGAGCTCGCCGTAAAGAGTCAGAGCTAGACTTCGTGGAATCGGCGTGGCCGTTAAGTGCAGTACATGCGGCACATGGCCGGCTTTTGCCTGAAGTTTTTTGCGCTGACCAACCCCAAAGCGGTGCTGCTCGTCTATGATAATTAACGCGAGTTTGTGCATATCAACTTTTTCTGCGATCAGCGCGTGGGTGCCAACAATAAACCGCACCTCGCCGCGCGCTATCTGTTCTTGAACTCTTTTTTTGTCTGCCGGTTTAAGCCCGCCGGTTAGCAATCCAACCTGGTCCTGGTGTCCTACGCTCAGCAAAAGCTTACGCAGAGTTTCGTAATGCTGACGGGCTAAGATCTCTGTGGGAGCCATCAGCGCCACCTGATAGTCTCGGCTCATAGCCATCAATGCCGCCATGGCCGCCACCACCGTTTTGCCGCTACCCACGTCGCCCTCCAACAGCCGGTTCATTGGCTGGGTTTTGGCTAAATCCTTATAAATTTGCCAGATAGATTTGCGCTGCGCATCAGTAAGGCTAAATGGCAAGCCGGCTACAAATTGTTTAGCTAAATCCTGGTTAAAGTCTATGGCAATAGCTTTTTCGTGGCCGATTTCGTACTTGTTCATCAATGCGGCCAGAGTAAGTTCAAAAACTTCCTCGAACCCTAGGCGCTCGCGGGCTTTGGCTAATGCTTTGGACGAACTTGGAAAGTGAATTTCCGTCACCGCCTGGGCGTAAACTCCAACTTTTTGCTCCGCCACCAGCCAAGCGGGCAAATGCTCTGGCAAATCTTTTAGATTAATCAGCGCTTCTCTGACCAGCTTACGGATTGCCGTGGACTTTAGCCCCTTTGTTTCGCGGTAAACGGGAATTATACGTGCGGTATGAGCCGGAAAGTCCGACGCCAGCTCTGCTGAAGGGTTTAAAATACTAAACCGTCCGCGGCGCAGATCGTATTCGCCAGATACAAAATAGGTAGCACCATGCCTAATCGCTCCAGCGCGGTAAGGTTGATTAAACCAAACTAGCCGCACACTGCCGCTTTCGTCGCTGGCAATGGCCTCTGTTATGTGAAGTCCCCGGCGAACATACCGGCCGCTCACCTGCCCAATGGTCGCCTGGATTGTAACAATTCCTGGCCGCAGCTCCCCAACCGAAAAAATATTTGAATAATCTTCGTAACGGCGCGGATAATTATTCACTAAATCATCAATGTTTTTAATTCCCAGCACGGCCAGCTTTTTAGCCAGCTCATCCCCCACACCTTTAAGTTCGTTGATCGGATCTGATAAATTCACTCTTAATATAATATAGTAACTAGCAACCAGAATTTGGAATATGGAGCCTAAGCATGAAAAGAGCCGCAGTAACATACGATTTAAGTTGCGGAAGTGATCGTTAGACCAACCTCGCAAATTTAGTTACAGCGACTTTGTTCGTTAAATTCGGATTCACAGCCAGGGCTCGGTGAGTCATCGCTGCTCACCGAGTTGTCTCTCATTAACGATCACCACCACAGGCGGTAAAGCTGAGACTTCAACTCAGTGATGTAGGCTCTACCCAGCCTTTTCCACCAGGGCCACAGCACTATAAACACAAGTCCCAATACGTACATAGTCACCACAAGACTGATAATTCTGTTTAGTACAGGGAAGGTGTGCCCATGCCATACCGTACGTGGCAAGAATGTGCTGTTGAATTCATATACCCTGAGCGAGAGTATGTGCACATAGTTCATCGCAAGCTGAAATGCAATCATGGCGATATAGATCAGCACCGCCACGAGTACCACAGCTACAATCCTCAGTGCTACACGCGACCTGCTCATAAACCCACCTATCCTTATATGGAAGCTTAACGAACAGGCATATTTTACAGGTTTATATGCATGTCGTCAATTTTATTGCACTTACTCACTACATCGTGGACACTTGGCGACGTAGAATGGTTAGGTTTAA
>CAZUXR010000013.1:15356-23635 GCA_964624785.1 uncultured Candidatus Saccharibacteria bacterium | reverse complement strand
GCTCTTAGCTCTTAGCTCTTAGCTCTTAGCTCTTAGCTCTTAGCTCTTAGCTCTTAGCTCTATTTTATCCAATATCGCGGCGAGCAAAGCCCCGCCACGCGATAAATCCAAAAATTATGCTCGCGACAGCATATCCCGCAAGGGTTGACCAAGCAAAATGACCACTTAACATTTGCTGGGGTTTAAAATAGTAATACGGCAAAAGTTTGGCCGGCCATAGTAGCCAACTAACAGTCCCGGCTAGTCCAGTTAATACGTAGCTGGCAAAAAATAGCGAAGTTGTTACGCCGATGGCCGCGCCGCGGGCAGCTCTGCCGATCGCGGTGAGCATAAACGCAAAAGACCCAAACACTAAGCACAGCAAGTAGCTTTCTAGCATAGCCGCGGAAATCGCGGCTACAGAATTTGGCAGCCCAACCGCCCTGCTAAGACCCAGGCAAATTATTAACCCAACTGCTGCCACTATTAGGCTAATCAACAATCCGGCTAAAGCTTTTTCTAACATTAGCCGTCCGCGAGAAATTGGCCGCGACAGTAGCAGCTCTAATGTGCCGTCTTGTTCATCGCGCGCTAGCAATGATCCGCCCAGACCAATCAATAAAATCGCAAAAAGAATCGGAACGACAAGATAAAATACTCTAGAATTTAAATAATTTTCTGGCGAAAAGTAATTGCCCGTATCACCAATCAGCGATTTAACTGCACCCGGGAATTGACCAAAAGTCTGGTTTAACTGAGCAGCTTGATTTTTGAACGACGGATAAAAACTGATTTCTAATGCTACGAATGCACTCACCCCAATCGACCACCAAATACTAAACCAACGTCGTTGCCACATCGTCCACCTAATAACTGGTTTCATTACTTACCTTCCTTATAAAAACGAATAAATTCTTCTTCTAGGTTTATGTCGCGATTTTCTAAACTATGGACTTTATGGCGGGCAAGTACAGCAAATAACGGACTTAGGTCGCCGCGAATTTGCACCGTCGCATGGCGTGGACTGTTTTGTGTAACTACGGCACTTTTAATTTTTTTGAGCAGCTGGATCGGAGCATTGCCGTCAAAAGTAATATCAAAAGTTTTTGTCGTAGAACTTGCCAGATCACTAATGGTTTGTTCGGCTATCAGTTTGCCGCTTCGAATAAATCCCACGCGGTCGCACATTTTTTGAACCTCTGCCAAATTGTGACTACTCACAAAAATACTCACGCCTTTGTCTTTGGCATCGCGCACCAAACCATAAAAGACTTCTTGCATTAACGGATCCAGGCCACTGGTAGGTTCGTCTAAAATCATCACGTCCGGTTCGTGAGCAAATGCTTGCACTAGCCCGACTTTTTGGCGATTACCTTTAGAAAGAGTGTGAATTGGCTGACTAAGGTCGAGTTTAAAAAGTTTTGCAAGATCAGATACACGGTTACGGCGTTTAGGCGGCTGCAGCTCACCCATGTATTCCAAAAATTGATGGCCAGTCATTTTGCCGTAAAGCGGATTGTCGCCCGACAAATAACCAACCTGCGATTTGATCTTTACCGATTCATTTACGATATCGCGTCCGGCGATCTGGGCGCTGCCGCTGGTTGGCTGGATAAAGTTCATTAACAAACGAGTGGTGGTGGATTTGCCAGCGCCGTTTGGGCCCAAAAACCCGTAAACTTCGCCGGGCATAATTTTTAAACTCAAACTTTTTAACGCAAAACTTTCACTCCCAGCATAACGCTTGCTAAGCTTATCCACCTCAATAACCGCCCGCTCATTATTCATATTATGATTATATAGGACTTTAGAGTTTTTGCGTTCAGGATTAGTAGGGTCTACTTTTCGAAGCGTAGTCTGCTGATTAACCAATCGCGCGGCAGAATGCTCAAAAACCATCCTGCTCTTGGTCCAGAATCTTTGCCAATGGTCACTTTGTATAAAACCTGGAACAAATGCTTCGGCTCAAAACTTGTTTTGTCTTTAAATTCATAGATCGATTTATGAAACCATTCACCATCGGCATCCGTTGGAGCTTGTTCAATTTTTTCAGCCAAAGCCTGCAAATAGCCCCTTTCGCCGTCGCTGAATTCAGAAAAATCCGGAGAATCATTGAGGCTAAATTTAACTTCCTCTGGCGCCCATCGCTCTAACCATTGATCTATGAATTTAAGTTCAGCAGCGATCACCGCATGTTGATCTTCTACGGTTTGCTTGTGCTCGGTCCGGGCAATAATCTCCAAAGTTTTAGCCGGATTCTTCAAAGCGGCCTGATAGCTAGCAACCAAATGAGTAAAAGGTACGTCACTCACAACTCCGTTCAAATTATTTGTGCAAAGTTGCACTAACTGCTCGTCAGAATCATCTTTGTCTGTCTTGGCCAAAAGTTCCGCAAACTCGTCGATCAATTTAGCGACGTTTTCTGGGTCAAAAAATAACTGTTTGGATGGCGGCGATCTAAGTACAAAATAACGTACGACTTCCGGCGGCAAAACCTGCAGGACCTCTTCCATCATGATTCCATTGCCCTTGCTGGCACTCATTTTTTTTGTGTCACCAGCGCGATTAACGAAGTCGTACGGAACGGGTATCGGTGCTGCGGCCTTAAAAACAGCGCCCATTAAAGCTTTGCCTGTATCGTAACTTCCGCCTTTTGTGGCGTGATCCCGGCCGAACGGCTCCAAATGTACCGGCAGCAACCACCATCGTGCCGGCCAATCCAAGCGCCAGTCTAGTTTGACTTGGCCCGCCCGGTAATCGATCGACTGCTCTTGGCCATTTTTATCAAAAAAATGAACTGTTTTTGCGTCAGTATTTATACCCACAAAAGGACGCTTCTTTAGATAACCTTCTTCATTGACCTGTATGGGTGACCACTGCTCATCTAGTTTACGTCCGGATACTGATTCTAGGACCGCTTTAACTTCGTCTACATTGTTTAAAACGAGTTCGATTGCTGAAGTAAAATACCCTTCGCGGTATTTTTGGTGGCTACGAATTGGCTCCATATTAACACCTAGAGTTTGAACATTTTTTAAGAACGGTTTTAGACAGTAGTCCGCGTACGACTGATCCGATCCATCTGGCGCGGGCATATCACATAGCGGTTTGCCTAGGTATTTCGAATATTCCTTGGGTAGTCCTGCTGGGACCTTTCTGAATCCGTCTTGATCGTCCACAAAGTGAATATGGCGAGCTTGTCGTCCGCGGCGTTTTAGCTCCAACACAATTGCGTCACAGGTTAAAATTTCGCGTAAGTAACCCATGTGGTAACTGCCGGACGGTGAAATTCCAGACTCCACAATAATCCCGCCACTTGGGCGCTCGCGAGTAACCTCATCAACAATCCTATTCAACCACTGCATAATTATAGATTACAGGTTTTACTGGACTCGCGCAAAACCTCAGGCCCTTCAGACCCTTCCGGAGGAGATAAGCAAGCAATTTTATATGGTTAAGGAGTAGCCTAAGCTACTTTTTAAGCACCAATTATGTCTTCGATATTTGCAGGCGGAATATGTATAGTACACGTTACTCCTTCGTTTGGGTCATCTGGAATAAAATCCACCGCACCCCCAAATGACCGCCTTCTTGGATCCTGGAGCGGATTAACTATACTGCCTTCCAACGTATCCCCGTCAGTGCACAACAAAATAACTCTTTTGCCTGCAAGTTCTGCCGACTGCCTCAATATTTTTTCTCTATGCGTGCTCTCTTTTAGGTTATCGTCTTCAATTTTGAGCACTTTCACTGTTTCTACCATTTTTTTACCCCACTTATTTTTTAAAAACTAAAAAACCGCCTTTTATATATTTAGAGGCGGTTTTAGGCCCGGGTAACGAACCCATTTCATATCTCCCCACTGCTGCAAAATCCCCTGGCAAGCACCAGCTGCCGGTTTTGCTCGGTCTCCGTAATTACTATTACGCTTCCTTACAAAAATCAACATCTGGCACTAACCAGGTGATTTTTCGCTTTAGCGGGGAGATTTGGAATGGGTTCTATAGATTAGATCTACAGTGTCCGGGCTTTAGTTAGACGATATTCCGCTGTTGTATGTCATTAGCATAGTAGTCTTATCATATACTCTTATTCATGCAAAGGAAAGTATTAGAGCCTGACAAAATCCCCCCAGTCGAGCTGAAACAGCAGGTCAATCACTTTCCAGTCGTTTTTTGTCCCGTAAGGTAACTTTGGTTACCTTTTACGCCAATAAAACACCTGGAAAATAATGATTGCTGCTGCTGTTTCACTTACCAACTGTGGGATTTTGTCAGGCTCTTACGAAATTTCTACAAGTTCGTAGGTTGCGCTGTGACTGTTGGCTTTGATCTCTATTTTTTCGCCGATTTTTTTGCCAAGCAGCTCTTGGCCGATTGGAGATTCGTCGCTAATTTTACCGCTCATTGGATCGGCTTCTATTGTACCCACAACCTGGAACTGCACTTCGCGGCTACCAGTCTTGAGCTTTACAATTGACCCAAGTTTAACCACACCGCTGGCTTTTGGCTTTTTTATAACTTCTGTGTTGTGCAGGATATGTTCAACTTCGCCAATGCGCGATTCTAGTTTGTCCTGCTCTTCGCGGGCAGTTTGGTATTCGGCGTTTTCGGATAGATCGCCTAGTTGGCGGGCCTGTTTAATACGATCAGCAATTTCCGGACGTTGAGCCTTTAAGCCGGCCAGCTCTTCGCTTAATTCGTCTATACCTGTTTGGGTTAAGTGAAACAATTTATTCATCACTCTAGGCCCCTTTCCGGAAGATAACTTCCTTAGTCTAAAATTACTTACTATTGTTCTTTGTCGGCAAAAGTTAATGATGCCTATCTATCTAGTTCTTTATTTATAGATTCAATTAATTGCTCGTTGCTAACTAACTGCGTATCTTCTTTGTTTCTGCTTTTTAATTCGTAAGCATTTGCCGCTATAGTCTTATCGCTTACTACAATGCGTATCGGTGAACCCATAAGATCCGCGTCGGCGAGCATCTCGCCTGCGCGTACATCCCGATCGTCGTATAGTACCGAAATTTCATGCTCTGTCAAGATGTTGTACACATTATCAGCGGCTTCTACTACGTTTTCTGCTGTGCCCAATCTGACCAAATAGACCTTAGCCGGAGCAATACTAGCCGGCCAAACCAATCCCCGCTCGTCACTCATCAGCTCGGCAATCGTTCCCATTACCCGACTAACCCCGATACCATAACAGCCCATGATTACGGTAGTTTGCTGGCCTTTATCACCAGTGACAGATAGACCAAATGGATCCGAAAATTTAGTACCTAAGCTAAATATATTGCCGACTTCGATTGATTTTACTTCTTCCAGTTCTTCTCTCACTAGACCGAGGTCGGCTATCACTTCGTCGGTTAGTACCTCTTTGTTGATCGCCAGTTTTTTAGCGCGATCCAGATAGATTGTGTCTTCGCCGGCGTCGCTCAATGTCTGAAATTCATGGCTATACTTACTAAAACTGCCGCCGCTGGCCGAGGTAAGAAAAGTTTGGCTACCAATTCCTAGCCGATCAAATATCCTTACATATGCATCCTGGGCTTTGGCATAAAACTCTTCGTGCTGTGCCTGATCGATCGCAAATGAATACATGTCCTTCATTAAAAATTCACGACCACGCATCAACCCGCTTTTAGAACGTAGTTCGTTACGAAATTTAGTCTGAATCTGGTACGGCGCCGATGGAAGATCCTTGTAGGAAGTCAGGAAGTTTTTTAGCAGCGGCGAAAGATTTTCTTCGTGCGAGAATCCAAGTCCTAATTCTGTACCGTTAACCAGCTTGGTTTTAAACCAATCATCTACAACTTTATCATCCCAACGCCCGGTTAGTTCGTAGCGTTCCTTGACTTGCAGGGCTGGCATTAGAACTTCTTGCCCACCGATTGCATCCATTTCTTCGCGAATAATGTTGGCAATATTATTCAACACTTTAAGCCCAAGCGGTAAGTAAGTATAAACTCCCGCCATTTCTTTATGGACAAACCCAGCGCGGATTAACAATTGCGCATTTTTAGCAACTTCATCAGAAGGAGCGTCGCGGCGAGTTTTTATAAACAATTGTGATCGTTTCATATTTCTAAACCTATAGGTGTTAGTTATCTAGAATATTTTATCACGTGTATAGCATGCAGGGCTAATGGTGGAAATGGACCATGAATGCTATAGCATTGTTCATGCTATGGATGAGGATTCCGGCGTATAGTGCGCCGGTGCGTTCCCGCAAGTAACAAAGCACTAGGGACAAGATAAAAGTATCTATGCCGGCCGTCCACAAAAGCGCCGCGCCGCTGCCTGTTTGCAAGTGCGCGAATCCAAAAATTAGGCTAGTTAAAATTACCGCCGGTAAAATTCGCCATTTAGAGCGCAGCGCCGAATACAAATAGCCACGAACCAAAACCTCCTCGCCAATTGGCGGAAAAACCACCAAAGCAATAAACGCCAAAGTGTAATCCAACGATGTGCTCAGATTATTAAACCCAACATCCTGGGCTTGGTTCGAATTAAGTTCCGGGAAAATTATCTGCATAAGTATACCGACCAATATCAGCAGGCCGTAAAATATACCAAATCCAATTAGCGCTTTAGACAGATCGCTCCATTTTGGTCGGCGCCCTAAGCCGATTGCAGCCAGTTTTAATTTTTGAATTTTTAAGAGTTTTACCACTAACCAGACGGCCAGGCCTTCGGCGATTAATATGTAAATAAACTGCTCAAAGGGCGATTCGCTTAATGCGGCAACGGCATTACTGCTGCTAATCCCAAAAAGTATTCCGGCTAAAGCTGCGGCAATTACTTGGCTAAGTAAAAATATTGCTACCACCGCAACGACCGTCCAGACCGGACCTGTAAACTTTTTGGTTTGTGGTTTATGGTTTATGGTTTGTCGTGTTTGACTACCCGTTTTTATTTCATCATCCATTGACTCTTAAACCACCAGCCAGCACTACAGGAACCGTTTTACGTCCACTACTGTTATTACTAACACAAGACCCATCAACACAATCATACCACCGGCAACTAGACGTTCTTCTAGTGCCTGATTTAGGGGCTTTTTAAATAACCCGCGCGCAGTCAAGATCATTGCTAGCCGCCCGCCATCGAGTGCCGGAATTGGTAGTACGTTCATAAGCGCCAGAGTCAGCGAAATTATTGCTATAAACATCAGCAGGAAGCTCAAGCCCAAAGATCCGCTGCCCCATAAAATCGCCATGATTGCCACCGGCCCGCCAACTTGTGAAGAAGCCGCTGTCTGGCCGTTTTCGCGCGCGGCATGATTGCCTGTCACGGCTCCAGCCACTAATGAACCCAAACCGCCCAGCGCGTGGCCCAAGCCTTTAAATGTTAGCTCCACCAGTTGCCCAGTAAAACCAACCGCCACAATAGGAGCACTCCAGGTGGAACGTCGCACTTGAATTTCCACAGGATCAGAGACGCCCAAATTCCCTTTGGGATCATTTGTCTTTAAACTGGCGTTCACTTCTGCCTCAGAACGTAGAGTAACTTTTTTGTTCAAAGTATTATTAAGGTGTTTGTATTTAATATTTACTTCTTGGCCGGCAAAATGTCTGGTTGCCGCACTTAGTTCTTTTTGAGTACTAACAGTGTGCACATCTCCCGCTCGGCCAATGCTCAAAACCGTGTCCTTAGTAACCAATCCTATTTTAGAAGCCGGTGAATTCGCCTGAACTTGCCCGACTCTAACTTCTTGGCGAATTATTTTAGTGTCATTTGCTACTTTAAATTGATCCTGGCCAGTCACCTCCTCGTTGAGTAGTTTTGGCATACCGGTAATAGCTAGAACTGTAAGAATAATCAGACCAACCAACAAGTTCATTCCAACTCCGGCAAGCAGTATCCGAGTTTTAGCGCCCAGACTCGCTGATCCAAAACTGCCTTTGCGCTTATCGGCGTCATTTTCGCCTTTTAATTTTACGAATCCACCCAGCGGTAGCCAGTTAAGGCTTAGCAGCATTCCGCCCTTTAGCTTTTTGCCCCAAGCCCTTGGCGGAAACCCTAAGCCAAATTCCTCCACATCCACGCCGTTACGGCGTGCCACAAGGTAATGCCCCCACTCGTGCACCAAAACCAACCCAATAAACATTAAAATGCCTAAAACGAATAAAAATATCTGCATATAAGAACCAGTATACAGGTTACAGCCGACGGTTTACAGCCAAAACAGTAACCGGTTAAGTCCAGAGCTAGGGGTCCACAGCCGAGAGCCGAATTCAGGACTTGTGGTTCATGCTCTTGATTCTTAGTCTTTATGCTCTTAGCTGAGGACTC
>CAZUXR010000013.1:0-15256 GCA_964624785.1 uncultured Candidatus Saccharibacteria bacterium | reverse complement strand
TCAGCTCTCAGCTCTCAGCTCTCAGCTCTCAGCTCTCAGCTCTCAGCTCTCAGCTCTCAGCTAATTATATGGTCATTAATTCTTTTTCTTTTGCGGCTGCCAGCTGGTCTACTTCTGTTTTTTGCTTGGCTAGTAGCTCATCGATATGTTTTTCTGCCCGAGTACGTTCGTCTTTACCGATAGCTTTGTCTTTTTCGGACTGTTCGATTTGTTTGAACGCTTCGTGGCGAGCGGTCCTGCCAGAGATTATGCACTCTTCTACCTTTTGGCCAATTACCTTAACCATTGCCGCCCGAGTTTCTGTAGTTAGTGGCGGAATTGTAATGCGAACCACCCGACCATCGTCCATTGGGCTTAGGCCCAGTGAAGAATCGTTGCGAATTGCCTCTGAAATGGCCTGCAAATTAGTCGGGTCAAAGGGTGTTATTTGCAGCAACTGGGCTTCCGGCGCAATAATTCCGGCAACACCTTTGAGCGGCATGCTTTGGCCGTAAACTTCCACCGTAATATTGTCTAACATGCTGGGGTGAGCACGCCCAGTCCGCAATTTTTTTAGTTCGTCCTTAAAATGATCCAGCGCATGAGCCAACTTGGTCTTTGATTCTTCGGTAATCGTATTAATATCCATAAGTTGATTTTACATCAAAATCCTAAATTTTGCTTAGCCTAGTTCGCCTAGGGCTAGGCGGCTAAAGCGGCGAACTACTATGTTTTCGCCAAGTTTGGCTACGTGTTCTTTTACGTAATCACCGACTGTCTGGTCGGGGTTTTTAACAAACGGCTGGTTAAGCAAACATCGCTCTGCAAAGTGTTTTTTGAGCATACCTTCTACGATTTGTGGGATCATGTTTTGCGGCTTGCCCTCACTCTTAACTTTTTCGCTAAATTCGGCCTCGGCGGCTTCACGATCGGCCTGCGGAATATCATCGGCGCTAACGTACTGAGGAGCGCTGGCTGCAATGTGCATTGCTAAGTCTTTTACTAGTCCGGTAAATATTTCGTTGCGGGCAACAAAGTCTGTTTCGCAGTTAACTTCTACCAAAACGCCAATTCGGCCGTCGTGGTTATAGTTGCCGATCACTCCGGCGCGAGCCTCGCGTTCACCTCGTTTTTCGGCTTTGGTCATTCCCTTTTTGCGCATTGCCGCCAAGGCTTCGTCAAAGTTGCCACCGGCGTCCACCAAGGCTTTTTTAGCATCGGTAATTCCTACGCCAGTTAATTCTCGTAGTCTTTTAATCTGTTCTATGTCCATATTATTCCTTCCTGTTTTAGCGGATTTATAGATTTTAAATTTTAAGAGGAGCTTGTTGCTTAGCGTCGGCTGCGGCTTCGGGCTTTTCTGCCTTCTTTTCCGCTTTGGCTTTGCCGGCAGTAATTGCGGATTGAACGTAATCAAGCACAAGATTGATTGCTTTTGTGGCGTCGTCGTTACAAGGAATCGGGTAGTCAACCTGGGATGGATCAACGTTTGTATCCGTTAATGCTACGACCGGAATATGCAATTTGCGGGCTTCGCGCACAGCATTAATGTCGTTAGGAACGTCGATTACAAACACGGCGCCAACTTTGGCGTGCATTTCTTTAATTCCACCGTAAAGGGTATTCATGGCGTCGATTTCTTCTTGGAATCTTTGAACTTCTAGCTTGTTGTATTTGGCAGCTAGCTCGCCACTGTCCATTTTGTTTTCCAGCTCTTTAAGGTGTTTGATGCGGCCATTCATCGTAGTGTGGTTGGTCATCATTCCGCCCAACCAGCGCTCAGTAACATAGGGCATGCTAGTAGCTAGTGCTACTTCTTTTACCTTGTCTTTGGCCTGACGTTTTGTACTAACTAGCAGAACTTGTTTGCCAGCGGCCGCAGTGCTCTCCAAAAAGCTCAGTGCAGCTTCTAGCCCTTCGACTGTTTTGGTTAGATCGATAATGTGATTGCCTTCGCGCTTACTATGAATATAGGGCGCCATTTTTGGGTGCCAGCGACTGGATTTATGTCCAAAGTGCGCTCCGGCTTCTAGTAACTTTTTAATATCCACGTCTGTAGACATATGAATGAGTCCTTTCTAACATCGGTCAGGGTGCCTCGTTGTTCCTACACGGAGTCCAATGAGGAGGATCAATAATCCCCGACCTGCTTAAATATTGATAAATCCATACTAACAGATTAGACTTCCCTGCGCAAGCTACAAAAACTTGTGCTGGCCTTGGGTTTAGTTTTATTCTTTAGGGACAAATGAATTTTAAAATGTTGCTAAAATTTTACTGGTTCGCGGCTTTATCTACTCTGTTGATATGGGTTGCTGTGGGCTGGAAGCTGGGCTTAACCGCCCTATTCACTGTAATCGTGTTAACTCTACTAGAAACAACTTTTAGCGCCGATAACGCCGTAGTAAACAGTAAAATCCTAACCACTATGTCGCCGGCGTGGCAGCGTGCGTTTATGACAGTCGGGATTTTTATAGCCGTTTTTGTCGTTCGTTTCGCCTTGCCAATTATTATCGTAATGTTTACGGCGGACTTAAATTTTGGCAGTGTGATTAATTTGGCGCTCAATCATCCGCAGGACTACGAGCGCGAGCTACAGGTTGCCGGGCCGGTTATTAGCGCGTTTGGTGGCACATTTCTACTAATGATCGCTCTTAGCTATTTTATAGATTACGAGAAAAAGACCCACTGGCTAGGATTTTTGGAACGCTATTTAGGGCGCTTGGACCGTTACGATAACATTACGGTTTTTATAACGCTCCTGGTTTCTATCCTTATTTACTTTACGGTTGATGCTAAATACCAAGCTACTGTACTGATTGCGGCAATCTGTGCGATGGCGCTGCATATCGGACTTGAACTAATTGGCAGAACTATGGCCGAAAATCATGTTAAAAACTCTAGTGGCAAACACCGCGTTGGGGCAGCGGCACTGGCTGCGTTTGTTTACCTAGAAATCCTAGATGCCAGCTTTTCGCTAGACGGAGTGATTGGCGCGTTCGCCATAACAAGCAGTGTGATTTTAGTAATCGCCGGCCTTGGCGCTGGCGCGGTTTGGGTTCGATCTATGACTTTGCATTTAGTGCACACAAACGCCCTAGCCCGTTATACATTCTTAGAACACGGGGCACACTGGGCAATAGCATTTTTAAGCGGAATCATGCTTGCCAAGCTATACCACGTAGAACCACCAGAATGGATTGTGGGCAGCCTTGGTTTAGTGTTTATCGTATCTGCCGTTTGGTGGAGTAACCGCAACCGCAAAGTTCTGTTAGCCAATAATTTGTAGCGGCTAAGTCTCTTGTGTTTTTAGTTTTTATATGTTAGAGTAGGCGTACTCTTACATTGGGTAAGGGGTGGATCTGGACCGCATAAATCCAGATGCGGCTTGGGGTAACCCCTGCCGCAAATCGTACATTAAGGGGAAGTCCTTCGTGATTTACTTTCGAGTAGTAACCGCCGCAGTTCTGTGCATCGGCGGCGGAATCGCTGCGATCACTGGCCCCAGCGGCCCGGTGACGGGCTGGGGGGTGTTCTTCTTCGTGACCGGGTTCACGGGGATGGCGTACTACATCATCAACTACTTCGAGGGGAACCAGGGACATGCGGCGCTGCTGCGGGTCAGGAGGTACTTCTGGCCAGCAATCACGCTGCTATTGGCAACCGCCATCACGCTCGTGCTCGTCTACGCCACCTACATGGCGTACGGCTGGGCGGCCTACCTCATCACGGCGGGCGCCCTCATCCCCCTGGTCCTCATCTGGCTCAGGTGGAATAAGGTCAAGAAAGACCGACAGTGGGAGCAGTGGCACAACCACCGTGGCCCCACCTCGATCTAGAGCTCATCGGACAGCTCGCGGTTCCTCCCAAGGGGAAGTTCGCAAAGTCTGACCCGCATCGCGCCCCCCGGGAATAGGGGGCGCTTTAATTTACAAACGATAAGGTGTTGACCCCAAGGAATAAAAAAGTTATACTAGCCCTTAAGATGAAAAGCGGAATTCACCCAACAAACTATCGCCCCGTCGTATTCCAAGACTTAAACAACAATGCGACCTTTTTAACGCGCTCTACTGTCAAAACAGATGGCACGATTACGCTTGACGGAACGGAGTACCCGCTAGTTAAAGTACACATTTCTAGCAGCTCCCACCCTTTCTTTACTGGCGAAGAACGAATTATGGACGTAGAAGGCCGCGTAGATAAATTCAAGGCTCGCCAAGCCGCCGCTAAAAAAGCCCTAGAAGCCCGCCAAGCCGCCAAACCAAAAACCCCTAAGACAGAAGAGAAAGAAACTACCCAGAAGATTGGTTAGTTTCTTGGTTTTTGGTTTGTAGTTTATAGTTGATGGCATGGTGATTCGTTCCTTTCAAGACCTCGAAGTCTGGAAATTATCTATGAAACTAGTTGTAGATATCTATCGTATTACTAGCAAGATGCCAAGCTCTGAGCGCTTTGGGCTGGCTTCGCAAATGCAACGATCCGCAATTTCCATACCAAGCAATATAGCCGAAGGAAGTAAGCGAACTTATCGGCTGGACTTTCGTCAATTCTGCATGATAGCTCTTGGCTCGGCAGCAGAACTAGAGACACAGCTACTAATAACATCCAATCTATACCCTAAAGTTATCGTGTCAGGAGAGATAGACACTGTAGTCCGAATTCAAAAAATGCTTACTTCGCTAGCCAAAAAACTTCAATCTCCGAAACCATCAACCATAAACGATAAACGATAAACCTATATATGAATCAAGAACAAAATTTGCGAGAAGAATATCTGCTTTTGCAACAAGAGCTGCAAAACCCTGATGTATTTGGCCGTACTGATTACCCAAAACTCGCCAAACGCCAAGGCGAATTAGCCAAAATTATTGGCCTATTTGACGAACGCCGGACCATAACCCGCGAACTTTTAGAAGCAACCGACATGCTTGCAGAGGGCGACCCTTCTATTACAGAATTAGCCAATCAAGAAATAGCGGAACTTACTGCGCGGTCCAGGGAAGTTAATGCGTCAATAGAAGAAGTCCTAGCGCCAAAAGATCCAAACGATGAACGCGACTGCGTAGTAGAAATTCGGGCAGCTGCCGGGGGCGACGAAGCCAGTTTATTCGGCGGCGACCTATACAGGATGTACGCGCGCTGGGCAGAAAAGCATAGTTACAAACTGGAACTTTTAAGCGAAAGTTCCAGCGATGGCGGCGGTTTTAAAGAAATTATTTTTGCGGTAAAAGGCAACCGGGCCTACGGCAAACTTAAATTCGAAGCCGGCGTACACCGAGTGCAGCGAATTCCAACCACAGAAAGCCAAGGGCGCATTCACACCAGTACCGCAACCGTGTCGGTCATGCCAGAAGCCGAAGAAACAGATATAGAAATTGGCCCTAATGATCTGCGGATAGACGTCTATCGCAGCGGCGGCAACGGTGGACAGTCGGTCAACACCACCGATTCTGCCGTGCGTATTACTCACCTACCCACCGGAATGATCGTTACTTGCCAGGACGAAAAAAGCCAGCTTAAAAATAAAGACAAAGCCATGAAAGTTTTGCGTAGCCGTTTGCTACAAAAAAAGATCGAAGAAGAGCAAAAACAATTGTCCGAAGCCAAACGCAAACTAATCGGCAGTGGCGACCGTAGCGAAAAAATTCGCACCTATAACTTCCCTCAAGACCGCATAACAGATCACCGCATCGGTTACTCCCGCAGCAACCTGCCCGGCGCGCTAGACGGCGACATTGATGACATAATAGAAGAGTTAGCAAAAGCCGACCACGACCCCATAGATGAAAATTAACGATTGGCTGAGCGTATCTACTCAAAAGTTAAATGATGCCGGGGTTGAGTCTGCGCGGCTAGATTGTTTAGTTTTACTGGAGGACGCGCTTGAGGTTGATCGTGGTCGCCTTTTGGCCCATCCGGAATTTATAATCGAAGATTCTACGCTGGGAGAGTTGGATAAAAAACTAGATCGGCGCGCCAACTATGAACCACTGGCCTATATACGCGGATTTAGTGAATTCTACGGCCGCAAGTTCCTGGTTAATGAGCACGTGCTCACTCCACGCCCCGAAACAGAAACTATGATCGATCTACTAAAGCCCCTCGTGCAAGGACGGACCTTTCGTAAAAGATTCGTAATAACAGGGGCAAACATGTCGCATAATGCCCATGAGTTAGGTCCGTCCTTACATATTGTGGATGTTGGTACTGGCTCCGGTTGTTTGGCTATTACGGCCAAACTAGAGTTTCCGCAGGCCGAGGTTACGGCCACGGATATCGATTCAAAAGCTTTAAAAGTTGCCACAAAAAACGCCTCTGCCCTAAAAGCCGGCATAAAATTCCTCCAAGGCTCCCTGCTGCTCCCCCTGTACGCTGAACGCCATACGCCGTACGCTATCCTAGCCAACCTGCCCTACGTCCCAGATTCGCTAACAATTAACAAAGCCGCCCAGTACGAACCCGCCCAAGCGATTTTTGGCGGCGCGGACGGGCTGGACTATTACCGCCAAATGTTTGCCCAAATCCAAGATCTAAAAGACAAACCGCAAGCTATATTAACCGAATCCTTGAGTACCCAACATGACGCCCTAGCTTTGCTTGCCAAAAATACCGGTTACAAGCTTCAAAAAACTAGTGGATTAGTTCAGCTATACAAATTAAGTACTTAGTTGCCGGGAGCAGCTTCTAGAGTTACGCCAATCGTTAAAGTTTTACTATCGCGGAAGATGGTTAGATTAACTTTGTCGCCAACCTTAAATTTGCTTAAAGCGCTCGACAAGTTCGTTTTATCGTCAATATTAATATTATTAACTTTTGTAATTACGTCTTTTTCTTGCAAATCACTTTTGTCTGCCGGACTGCCGGGCACAATTGCAGCTTGCCTATCGCTAGAAAACACATATGCTCCGTGATTAATTTTTAGGTTAAAGTAAGAAGCCGTGTCTTTATCGAGCGTTATATATCGCACGCCCAAGTACGATTGCTGCAATTTGCCGCTAGACAACACGCCGCTAATCAACCCCTTTATATCGTTAATCGGAATAGAAAAGCCAATGTTTTGAGCACTGCCAGCTACCGCCGTATTAAGCCCAATAACTTCCCCGTTAATGTTTACCAGTGGCCCGCCGGAGTTACCGGCATTAATCGCGGCGTCTGTTTGGAAAAGATCAGTCAGATTCTCTGTGCTTGTGCCAGCTTGGTCACCAGCTGTGATATCGCGGCCAAAGCCGGATATAATCCCGCTGGTAACGCTATTTTGGAACTGCCCGAGCGCGTTACCAATCGCCACAACTTTATCGCCAACGCTAACCTTAGAAGAATCGCCCAACGTAACAGGTGCAAGTGTTTTGCCTTTTAGGTCGCTGATCTTTAAGAAGGCGACATCAAGTGAGCTAGATTCGTTGGTGCGGCCAAGGACTTTTACATTGTCATACTTTGTCCCGTCTGCCAGAGTAACACTTACGCTGTCGGCACCTGCTGGCACAACATGCCGATTAGTTACAATTACACCATCAGAACTAACTATAAAACCAGTGCCGGCACTCTTTTGGTTATTCGTAGAGCTAAAACCAAAGAAGTCCTGGCTAGCGACCCGACTACTAACATCTATCGACACCACGCCTTGTCCTGTATTTTTTGCGATACTAGCAATCAGCTCGCTTTCGTTCGAAATATAACGCTGCTTAGCGGCAGTACTGGACGAGGGAAACCTATCGTGATTGTACGCCAACGCCCCAAGCCAACCACCACCAAAAGCCACAGCAAAGCATGCTACTACCATTACCAGTTTTTTGAATAGGTGAACAAAACTCGTCCCAGATGTCCGAACATTACTGCGTATTTTTTGCAGTTTGATTGAGTTTGGTAATCGTATGTTTTTCAAGCTAATTCCCCTGTTTAAGTAACAATTATTCCTATTAAACTTATTAGCCAATCCTGAAGATTAACTTAAATAACCGATTAGATTGTAGCACCAGTCCAGTCGGACAAGACAATAACTATAGCCAAAATAGAAATCATAATAGACATAAGTTGGCGCTTAAGACTTGGGGTAAGCTTTTCTTTGGCGTCCAAGTAATAAAACGCTGCTAGGGTGTAGCCAATAGTAGTAAGCAAAACAATTATCTGGGCAATGCTGCCATAAAACAACATCCAATGCCCAAGGACGAATGCCAAGCTGGCCGCAAAGTATGCCCATACATGCGCTAACAGCGCCGTATGAGCTTCTTCAAAACTGGTCAAAAAGTGCCGGGCCGCCAAATATGCAACTCCCCACGTACCAGCCACAAGTATGGCTAGCGGTGCGTCGCCAAACTTTAGATAAAGTACAGCCAATCCGAGCAGCTGACCAATCATAGCCTGCGCCGACACAGATAAAACGTCCGATCGTGGTTTTAGTTGAATAAGCCAAGCGCCGTAGGCAATCGCCCAAAAAAACTGTAGCCAACCAGAACTGGTACTTGCCATGAACATTACCAAACTAATTCCAACCAGCAGATCAATACCGCTGGCAATAACATTAGCCAACCAGTAGCGAGGCTGAACGGCAAATATCCGCCATTTACTAAGCAGGATCAGGAAAATCGCGACAGAAACAAAACTAATCCGAACCAGAATATACACCGCTATGGGCAATATTACGTTAAAGCCAAGATGAAAATAATGCGAAAATCCCTGTATGGGTTTAATTTTGTGTGGAATTCGCAACATCGTTACCTAAGATTATAACAAAACTAGTGCCAACTGGAGGCGTAACGCCCAAACTAGCGGGCAGTGTGTTTGTAGCGGTAGTTTTAAGCCGTTCCTGCAGGTAGTTTTTTGTGTACTTGTTGGCACCGTTACTTAGGTCTACCAGTTTTGTTGTAGCCGGATTTGTGGGAGCTGGAGTGTTACCTATAGTAATCACGTTATAGCCGTATGTTTTCAAAGTAGCAGACTCTTTGGTCGCCAGGCCGGCAGTGCTGGTGGCGTTATAAATTGCAATTTTGGCGTTTTCTTTTGCGATAAATCCGTCCCGCAATGCGTTACGGATATAGTTGTTCATTGCGTCATATTCAAACAGACCCGCTTTTGGCTGAACAATAGACAAGCCGTTCATGTTGCCAGTGGTCAAAAAATCATGCGGAGCAGTAACCATATCGAGCGAACTTATATCTTTAGATGGAATTTTGCCCATTATTTTATACATCCGCATCATATCGTTGAGTGAAAAGTCCGTGTAAACGTTGTTACCCAAAGATGAAAGTAACTGCGAAACTTTTACCGGGTTGCTGAATGTTCCCAAACTAAACACTTTGTCTTTTAGGGCTACGAATAAGAGCCGCTGGCGCTGACCGCGGGCAAAATCAGAACTAGTCTCGCGCGATTTAGCATATAGCAAAGCCTTGGGGCCATTAAACGTCTGCATGCCTGGCTCGGCAATTACAGGATTGTACTTGTTCTCCCACGCAATAGTCGGATCATAGAGCCTTTCCGGTACATTGAATGTCACGCCGCCAACGGCATCTACTCCCTGTTTAAAGGCCGCAAAGTCCACTACGGCATGGTAATGGATTGGCACGCCAATTACTGGCGCTATAGTTTTGTCTAATAAATCTAGTCCGGCCTGTTGAGCTGCAACTGACGATTTATTTTTTGACTGCTGCTTGCCATAAGCATATGCCGCGTTGAGCTTCTGATAACCATCACCCGGAATTTTTACCCACAGATCGCGGGGGATGCTTAGCAGTGCGGTTGTATTGTTAACAGGGTCAATACTGGCAAGCATTATGGTGTCAGTTAAATCACCCCCGTCATGGCCGGGACCGCCTACGCCCAATACCAAAATATTAATTCTGCCATCACCTTCACCCTTGAGTTTATTAATATCAATGTTTGCAGCTAGTGCCGGGGCGCTTCCGCCGCCTCTGAATAAATTCTTTTCAGTCAAAAATACCTTGATCCCAAAATATGCGCCGCCAATCAACAGCAGGCAGCCTAGGCTCAAAACTGCACGCTTAATAATCTTGCGGCGTCTGGGGCGTTTTGCGCGTTTGTCGCCTTTTTTGCTGCCATCAAGCCCATCCAAAACAATCGGCTCCTCTAGTAGAGCCTCTAGTTCTTCGGTTTCTTTAGACTTTTCGCCAAGTTTGCGACTACTTATATTGTTAGGATGAAAGCCATCACCAAAGCCCTTTAGGCTGCCAAGGCTAGGTGTGGGCCTGCTGCGGTTAGGAGTATATGCGCGACCGGCGGGCTGCCCCAATGAGCGCCCGCCCGAAACAATTCCGTCTATAGAGGCTACTCTTTTTTGAGGCCCCGTATGCTTCTTATTTTCTTGCATCACGTGAGTCCTAGTATATCACGGCCATAATTAGAATATAGACGTTAGATGTTGGAATTTAGAATAAAAAACCAGGAGCTAGTGGATGGGGCTTAAGCTTTAGCACTATACACTGAACACTGTATGCGTTTGCTTAATCCTCTAAGTACTAGCTTCTAAATTCCAACATCTAACGTCTATATTCTATATTATTATTTCGTATAAGCATTAGTGCCAAGGTATAATAATACGAACAAATGGATCCACAGCAAAACAATAACCCCTATACTCCGCCGCCGACTCCAGGACCCACTCCCGGGGCCAGTCCTGCTAGCCCTACCTACCAGTCGCCAACAACTCCGGCGCCCTTGCAAACTGGGCAGCCATTTGCGAATTCTCCGGTAGTTCAACCACCGCAGGCACAAACTAACCCAGTGACTCCACCCTCGGTTGCGGCAACATCCCTCGCCGCTGGACCAGCTACCACCGGCACACCACCAACTCCGTCCGCAAGCAAACCAGCCACACCACCGCCACCAAAAAACGCTCAGCATGCATGGCGATCTATATTATCTACAATTTCATTATTTATATTCGCCCCTTTAATTGCATGGATGATAGTCTCGTTTGGTATCCAGTCCTATCAGGTAGATGGGGTGAGCATGGAACAAACTCTGCAAGACAAAGACCGCCTAATAGTTAACAAGCTGCCTCGTTCTATGGCGCGCATTACTCACAGAAAATATATCCCGCATCGCGGAGACATTATTATATTCAACGCGGTTAATCTGCCGGATACCTTTGGGCTAGGCAGTAAGCAGCTTATTAAGCGTGTAATCGGTCTACCGGGCGACCATGTAGTAGTTAGGGACGGGTCTATAACCGTATTTAATGCCGATCACCCAAAAGGTTTTAATCCAGACAAAACAATCGGCTATACAATCGCCGCAAAAATAACAGACAATAATGTAGACCTTAAATTAGGACCAGACGAAATATTTGTTTGCGGCGACAACCGCCCCAACTCAGAAGACTCAAGATATTTTGGCCCCATAAGTTCAAGAGACATTGTAGGTAAATTAGTGCTGCGACTATTCCCAACCGACAAAGCTCAAAGATTTTAGCCCCAAATATTAGTACCTTAAAGATTTTTAATCAGTGTACTAATTTTGTATGCGGATTATTTTTGAAGTCTTTTGGTTAGAGTTTTTAGTTCGTTATCCGAGCCAAACGAGATAATTAGTTGTCCGCCGTGAGCCATACGCTTAATTTTGACAGGAGCGCCAAGTTGTTTAGATAGATCTTTAGTCAGTGCGGTCTCTGCGACGGTATAGCCGCTTGCCTTGCCGTCACCTTTACCCCTTTTGGTAGCCAGTACGAATTGTTCGGCCTGGCGCACTGTCCATCTGTTGTTCAAAATACTTTCCAGAAGTTCATTTTGCTTAAGTTTGTTACCCTTTAGGGCAAGTATAGACCTGGCATGTCCTTCGCTAATTTTGCCTTCTGTTAAGGCTTGTTTAGCGGCGTCTGGGAGGTGCAATAACCTCGCTATGTTACTTACAGTGCTTTGTGCTTTACCAAGCCGTTTAGCAATCTCTTCGTAGGATAAATTAAATTGCTGTTGTAATTTATATATCGATAATGCTTGCTCTAATGGCGATAGATCCTCGCGCTGCATGTTTTCTATTAGCGACAACTCTACGGCTTCTAGCTCTTTGAGTGAGCGCACTATTGCAGGCATGTGAGTCAGCTTTGCGGCAGTTGCTGCACGCCAACGACGCTCTCCGGCAACAATTTTATAACCGCTACCAACCCGAATCACTATAATTGGCTGTACTACGCCGTGCCTTTTAATAGACTCGGCAAGCTCATCTAAGGCCGACTGGCCGAACTCTCTACGAGGTTGATCGGGGTTAGGAACAATATCGGTAATGAGTATCTTTTGTATACGGTGCCTATCTTCCTCTAAAATCGAGGCGTCTAGGTCCTTTGGCATCAAAAGGTCAAAGCCTTTGCCTAGTGATTGTCTTTTTGCACTCATATCCCTAACCTACTTTCTACTTCTTTTGCTAGATTCTTATAAGCACGCGCACCCTTACTCCACTTGTCGTGCTCTGCAATAGTTTTACCAAAACTCGGTGCTTCTGCCAAGCGGATATTACGAGGTATTACTGTGTCGAACAGTTTTTCACCAAAGTGGCGTTGTAATTCCGACCGCACTTGCCCGGCCAAAGATATGCGTTTGTCGTACAAAGTTATAACTAAGCCAAGTATGTTGAGAGAAGTATTTAAGCCCGAACGTACATGTTGCACAACACTTAGTAGTTGGCTCAGGCCTTCCATCGCATAATACTCTGCCTGAACCGGAATTAAAACATGCTGAGCCGCGGTTAGAGCATTTATAGTTAGCAGGCCAAGCGAAGGCGGACAATCGATTAGAATATAGTCGTAATCTAGTTGATCCAAGACTTGCTTTAGGCAGTATTCGCGGTTAGGTTGTTGTACTAACTCAACTTCGGCCCCGGCAAGCTGAGCGTTGGACGGCAATAAAAATACATTTTTAGTAGAAGTTTTTTGAACTACTTTATTAGCTTCCGCTCGCAAAAATAACACGTCGTACAATGTTGCACTTAAGCTATTTTTATCGATCCCAAATCCGCTGGTTGTATTGCCTTGTGGGTCAATATCGCACACTAAAACGCTTTTGCCGCCTCGTGCCAAAAAAGCCGCCAAGTTAATAGTGGTTGTAGTTTTACCTACCCCTCCCTTTTGATTAAAAATAGCAATAATATGCTTAGGATTCATCTAAGTATAATTATACACTTATTTATTGGCTTAAACCCTAGCCGTTAAGCCCATTGTACCGATGATTTAGTTAAGGGTTATTAATAGCCAAACTTTTCCAGATTGTTGCTTACCCAAAGCTTTTCCTAAAATTGCCCCAATTGAAGGAGTTGCCGACTTATTAGTGAGTCCTTCTTGATCGCTTGACACCAATATATCGCCACCCGTTACTGATCCAGCTACATTAACTTGCACACTCCCCCCAATTGCTATGGATGCGTCGCTACCAGCAAGAGTATCGGTTACTGCAACTCCTAGCACTCTAGTATTAGAAGCTATGCTAGTGGTGGTTACCTGACCGTCGTTATCAGGATCAGCCACTACTACATCCCCAGCATGTAAATCCTTAGATGTTTTAAATTTCTTAATAATAGCGTTGCGTGTCTGCGCTGATCCCGCCAAGTTTATATCCCCTCCAACTTCTATACCGCCTTCGACCTTAATGGTATTTACTGTAAACAATCCTTGGACGGTCATATTACCTGTAACCATGACATTCGCAACAGTTAACTGATTCAATGTGGCAAGACCTAAGACCGTTAAGTCTCCACCAATGTTTACCATACCGGAGTTAAGGCTGTTAAATTGGCCCGTATCCCCTTGAAGATTAATGGTATTTGTCGCTCCTCTATAATAAAATGGATTAATAGACACTAGTATGCTGCCCTCGCCCGCGCCGCTGTAATCTGCTAGTGCTCGGCCAACTACTTCGCCAGCCTGAGTCGCCTTCATACCAACGCCCGCAACAGAGGATGCTGTAATGTAATCGCCAGACTGGATGTTGCCGTTTTCTGTAGAAACTTTTGTTAGCACGCGGCCATTAAGCGCAAGTGGCATAGGATTGTCTGAGTCATTAATATTGTGACCCGTTAAGTTGCTTTCGTCAGTATGAGGATCAATTTCCGAAATTACACCTATTTGACCGGGTTCGTACGCGCTATTTGTCTTTGCTAGAACCGGCACTTGGTATTTGCCGTCTTTACTAGTTACATAAGTAGTAGTCGGCATTACAATATCGCCTGCTTCAATATTAGTTTGGGCAGGATACAGTTCGGCATAATCGGCGCCAGCCGTACCGCTACAGGCTACAAATTGTACGTTAGCAGCCGCACCAGCTGCCCCGGAGTGACAAACACCATGCGCGGTAGTAGTACCGGCAATGTCGGCGATTAAGATTCCGCCGGTCACGCCGCCCGCCAGAGTAATAGTATTGCCAGAAGTATCTACCTGCAGCAGGTTGTTGCTGCTGGCATTAGCCACCTGGAAGGCTGTGGTAGAGGTATTCTTAAGCAGGGTGTTGCCAGCATTAGAAACTGTTAGCACATTGCTACCGCCATTCTGTAGTTGCAATATATCTGCTGAGCCGCCGGAGGCATTAAGTCTAAGGACGGTTAAGGAGCCAGAAGAAACTGTGAATTTAGAGTCAGACACCGCTCCACTGGACGTCATACCAACAGTTCCGTTAATTGTATCTACTACGAATATAGGAAACAACCCAGCGCTAAACACCCCAAAACCGGTTGTAGAGTTTTCTGTATTTTGGAGTAATAGCGGTGAGGTTATTCTAGAGCCCAAAGAAGTTGAACCAAGGCCATAAGCCCCACCCAATCCATTGCTGGTATTCTCTATTTGTACTCCGTCTACAAACCAGGTTCTGGTGGCACCGGCAGTTTGGCGGATAGCTAGGTAGGCGCTAGAGTTACCGGCACTGGCGGCAGTAGCAATAGTACAGACTACTCTGGTCCAGCCACCGGTTATTATGGTTTGGGTATTGTAACCGCTACAGGCTACTTCGGTTCCACCGGTACCGTCACGGGAATAGGCTACGGCCATATCGGTGAATGAACCGCTGCTTAGTTTAGCGTAGACTGTGACAGTGTAGGTAGTAGAGGTAGCTAGGGCAGCACCCAGATTGTTCTTGCCGCCAGTGCTGGCAGTGCCGGTGGTAGCTATGGATACGGAAGATGTGCCGCTCCAGGCGTTTGTAGTTGAACGAGTGACGGTTGTACCGGAGCCGTAAGTAGCCCACTCCGAACCGAATGGTACTTCTGCACTGGAGTTTAGGACTGGGTTAGTGGTAGTGGTGTCTACGTTAATGATCTGAGCTCCTGAGGCGTTTTGGATTTGGAAGGC
>CAZUXR010000012.1:0-24533 GCA_964624785.1 uncultured Candidatus Saccharibacteria bacterium | reverse complement strand
ACGACAGACTGTAAATCTGTTGGCTTATGCCTTCGTAGGTTCGAATCCTACACCCAGCACCATTAGCGCTATGACAAAAAAGTTTGTAATAAAATCTTTACTATCGACACTTCTAATAAGTTGCGCATTGCTCTTTATAGTTGTGTGGCGCATGGGAGCAGAGCCTACTTGTGGCACGCTTCAGGGGTTCAATATGCATCTTCAGCCTTGTGACTATTGGGGACGAGTTTGGTTCTTCTGGTTACTGATACCAGTCTTAACGGCAATCATCTGGCCATTTAGCCTTCTAATAAAGCTGGCTACCCTTCGACCCAAGAAAAAGCAATGAGCAGTCATGATACTGCATTACAGATAGTGCATTTTTGGGCCGTGTAGTAGTGTGTTTATATGCCATATATTTTAAAGAAAGATCGCCCAGGGATCGATAAGTTAATAAAACCATTAGTAACAACATCTAAAGAGCTTGCCCGTTGAAGAACAGGATGGAGCGCTAAACTACGCAGTTACAGTTGTATTAAAAGAGCTCTACCCACCAAGGTACTTTAGCTATAATCGTGCGATGGGTGTACTGAGCTGCATCCAAGCAGAGTTATATCGCAAAGTTGTGGCCCCGTATGAGGATATAAAAATCAAAGAAAACGGCGATGTCTAACTGTAGCAAAGAATTTGGGGATTTAGTGCCAGACGATTCGAGCGCACAACTTATCGAACAGATGGGCATGCCAGGCCTAATTGCGTTAGCACTCCACGAAACAGATATCGACCGACGGGCTGAGATAGCACTAGAGATCAACAAGCGCGAAGCCTCCGACATTACAAATTTAATTATGAAAACATACCCTAATATGCCCAGGTCGCTAGCAATTGGACTGGCTAAATCACTACGCGCTTCGGGCGAAGGATACGCTTTTGGCGGCCAGACGGAACTATAAGTTTAGCAAGTTTCTTTTGAGCCTCGGCGGCCTGTATTTCCAAACCGCGTGACTGATATGCCTTTGTTAGCAATGTGTAAGTTTCTTGATTGGGCTCAAGTTCGGACGCTTTTTCTAATTCATGAAGCATCAACTTATCGTTGCCGAGTTTTTCCTGAACTTTGGCATAGGCAACGTGTCGCGCGGCTAAACCATCCTCTAATTTTAGCGCTTGTTCGAACGCGGTTGCGGCCTTGCCATAATTTTCTGTTTCGTAATAAATTAAACCAAGGTTATGCAAAGATGATGCGCTTGGTTCGATGCTGCTCGCTATTTCAAAACAGTCGATCGCGTCTTTATATTCGCGCTGTTTAGCGTACAAAATTCCTAGGCGGTTATAGGCAGCAGCGTTTTTTTCATCAATCTTAAGAATAGTTAGCAGCGCTTTTTCTGCTCGCAAAAAACGGTTTTCTTTCATTCCGTGATAGGCGATCTCCCAAAGCTTGGTTAAACGATCACCAATTCTATGAGGAATCACAGCAAGATTGTGCTCTGAGTGTTTTCCGTGTCTGTAGACCAGCACCCCAAAAAATAGCAATAACGCGAGTGCGTACATACAATAATGATACTATATTTATACTTTAATTTTAAGTACCATCTGCAAACTGAGTAGTTTAGCGGATGCATTATTATTGAATGAATCTGATAGTTTTAAAATTAGCTTGCGACTTGCTAGCAAAGAATTAGCTTTAACGCCACCGGAGCGAAGCGCAACATAATGCAGTGCGCCCAGAGTCCTGGTAAGAGCTTCTAGGAAGTAGGCAAACCGATCTTTGTCCCGGCTAATCTGATCGGCCAGCAATAGACGGTGGTAGGTGTTAGCTTTTAAAAATTCCTTAACATCGCCTACGGCCGCTTTTAACGGGTGTTGCTGCGTGGGGTCTAATAGAGCGCTTAAAAGTCCCGCGGAGCCTGCACTCAGCCGCCAGGCGCTTTCGATAGTGTTAGCTTGCTCATTAGACCAGTATTTGAGCGATTCCTCCAAACTAACAGGTAGAACGTTAACTTGTTGTGCCCTAGAAGCAATTGTTGGCAAGATACTAGGGACGGAAGTTACGGATAATATAAAAACAGTCTCTGGGTTTGGCTCTTCAAGTACTTTTAGTAGTGCATTTTGAGCCGGTATACTCATACGCTGTGCATCCTCTATGAATACAATCCTGCGAATATCCGCAGATCCGGGAACCTTTAGTTGCAGGCTTTTTATAATTTTGCGAATAGATTCGATTGGAATATCTTGCAGCTTTTCTTCTTTGGCAATGTGGATGAAGTGCGGGTAGCCAGCTAGATCCTGATCGGTTTGCAGAAGCTTCGCGGCAATCGCCTCGGCTAGCGTTTTTTTGCCGCAGCCAGTTGCTCCAACTAATATAATAGATTGCGGTTTACGCGCCAGCAAATGCTCAATCTGTTTTTTGGTTTGAACATGCAATAACAAATCGTCTACTTTTTGATTCATTTACCCATAAACTCCTCAAAAATTTTAGGAATTGGAACATTAAAAACTTTTCGTTGGCGACTTGGAAGAGTAATTTCCAGGCTGTGGGCGCATAGGTACATATGCTCGCCCTCGTCGCCGTAAACCCGATCACCAACTATTGGATTGCCTATGTAACTCATATGCACACGCAATTGATGAGTCCTACCGGTAACCGGTTTGAGTTCCACCAAGCAATACTGCCGACCGTCAATTATTGAAGTCTTGATTACTTTATAGGCGGTTTGTGCTAGTTTACCGGCCTTTTGCACGCTAAAGGTTTGCGGCTTTTTAGGGTTGCGAGCAATTGGTGCGTCTATTACAGCCTCTTCTGGCCTAGGATGGCCCTCCACGATTGCATAGTAAGTCTTTTTAGTTTTGCGTGTAGAAAATTG
The DNA here is from genome assembly GCA_964624785.1 of uncultured Candidatus Saccharibacteria bacterium. Lineage (GTDB taxonomy): Bacteria > Patescibacteriota > Saccharimonadia > Saccharimonadales > UBA10212 > CAZUXR01. The sequence goes on along the minus strand of CAZUXR010000012.1, from coordinate 21,693 downwards.
TTTTTGCAGCCATTTTTGGCTCTGTTCATTTTTAGCGCAAATCATCACGCCGCTGGTGGCGCGGTCAAGTCTATGCACAATGCCAAGTCTATTGGCTTGATGGTTGTTAGTTGCTAGTCGCCAGTCTTTGGCTAGTTTAGGGTAGAGCCAAGAGGCTACTGTAGCTTCATTGTTGAATCCGCCCTTGCTGTGCGACAAAATACCAGCCAGCTTATTAATAACCACCACATTGTCATCCTCGTAAATTACCGGGAGTTCAATATTTGGGACTTCTATCTTTTTAACCTTGTGCATTACTTCGTCATCCTCACCCAAATTATATTTTGGGCTGATAATCATCTTGCCGTTCACTCGAACAAAGCCGAGTTTTATGTACTTTTGCCAGATACTACGGGAATACTCCGGATAATACTGGGCTAAGTACGCGTCAAGCCGCATATTAGATCTCTCTAACTTCTTCTAATGCATCTTTAGCATCACCAATAAAGTGGAAGCAATCGCTCGTTAGACGGTCCTCGTAAACATGTTGAATCATTTGGCAATGATTAGCTTTATAAATCAGGGCAATGTCGGGCACAACACGCTTGTTGCGATCACCCATTGTTTTATTCCCAAAGTCCTTCTTCATTTTAGCAAGATAATCTTCTAGTTCGGCGGCTTCGACAATCGTACCAAAAAAATCTAAATTGTGTTTGCCGTAAAAATCATCAAAAATCTGCTTACGTTCAGGATCATACCTATCCTTCCCTACTTTCTTGATGTGTGCTAGGATTTCTTGATTTGAAATGTCGTGATCTCTAGAGCTAATCAGCCTAACGATGTATTGCTTCATTTTTATCGTAGTCCGACGGCTTTTTGGACGCGCAGCAGTGTTTGGTTGGCGACTACATTCATTGCTAATTCGCTCTCTGTAAGCTTTGCGTCAATAGCTTCTTGGTTTACGTTGGCCAGTCTTGTCTGAAAGTCGACCAAAAACTCGCTCACTTTTTCGGCAACTCGTTTTTTGAACTGCCCGTACTGCGTTTGCCCGACAAATTCCTGAGCCGCTTCTTTGGCAGTTTTGCCAACCAAAAGTCCGTAAATTTGCAGTAGATTACTAATGCCCGGCTGGTTGTCCGGATCGTAAGCGACATTCGCCTTATCATCCGTTGTGGCTCCCATGACTTTTTTGGCAGCGTCACCAGGATTGTCGCTTAGGAATATTATGCCCTTGCCCGACTCGTCACTCTTGCTCATCTTTTTGCTTGGATCAACAAGATCTTTGATTCGCAATCCTTGGTCCTTACCAAAAAACTCATGCTGATCTTTAACAGGCTCTGGTATGGTAAATAGTTCGTGATTAAACTGACTGTTCATTCGCTGGGCAATATCGCGCGTGTACTCAAGGTGTTGAGTCTGATCGTCTCCAACAGGCACATAACTTGCACTGTACAAAAGTATGTCGCATGCCATGAGTACGGGATAATTAAAAAGTCCAACACTGATTCGATCTTCGTTTAATTTGGCAGATTTATCCTTGAACTGAGTCATGCGACCCATCTCTCCCATACCCGTAAAACAATCTAAAATCCAAGTTAACTCGCTGTGGGCGGATACGTGACTTTGTCGGTATATATAAACATTGGGTTTATTCAAAACTAGGCCGGCAGCTACAAATATCCTAAGATTATGCATTATATTTTCATGAAGTTTACTGTGGTCGATGGGTGTTGTAAAGCTATGCAAATCCGGCACGAAAAGATTAATATCATATTCATCGGACTTAGTTTCAGCCATATCAATAATGGGCAGTAATGCCCCGAAATAGTTGCCAATATGAAGGTCGTTGTTTGCCCGAAGACCCGTCAATATTACTGGTTTGCTCATCTGCAAATTATTATAACCTAATATCTGCTGGGTGCGGCACAAATGTAGTGTGGGCACTACGCTTAACAATATCTTTTGCGACACGCGCTGGCGCATAAGCACTTGGTCGTTCCGCTTGGCTCCATGCAAGCTCCCTATCAAGCGCCGTTTTGTCAGAGGCAGCTCGATCGACTATGTCGTCAATATGGTCTTGCGGATAACCCATGAGCTCTAATGATAAACGAAGGCCTGTTGATTCCTTAATCTTCTCTTGACGACCGATTTCTAAATTGTTACTCATTTTTATTCCTTCCGTTATTCTAAAACTAAAAAAACCGCCTTTTTGGGCGGTTGGTTTTATGATTCTTACTTTATATTATTTTTTGCGTACTAAAACTACCGCCAGTGCTCTGGGTGCAAACCATGCAAAATAAAAAGCTTTTAGTAATTTCTGCATCACTATTAAATTATACACCCAAAAAACACCCAAAGTCAAAACAATCTTTTTATCTACCCCCAAAAAACGGAATACTTTATACGATATACGGTTGTCGTTTTTAGCGTTTTGTAAACTGGCGTTGTTTGCGTGCGCCTTTAAGACCAAACTTCTTGCGTTCTTTTTCGCGTGGATCACGGCCAAGCAGTTCGGCTTTTCGCAGTGTAGCGCGGTAATCTTCGTTAAGTTCGATTAAAGCCTTGCAGATACCAAGACGAATAGCTTCAATCTGTCCGGTTTGTCCGCCACCAATAACCTTAACTGTAATTGTGTAATCTTCTGGTTTAAGTTCTAAAACTTTAAATGGTTCTACTAGAATATTTTGCAGGTATTTGCTGTCGTCCAGATACTGCGCGGCAGTCTTGTCGTTAATAGTAATGCCGCCCTTTTTGTTGTATAGGCGGACTCTTGCGCTGGAGCTTTTGCGCCGGCCAAGTGCGTAGAAATAATTTCCGATGCTCATTTTTTACCTTCTTTGCTTAGAGAAAAATTCTTGGGTTGCTGTGCATTGTGATTGTGCTCGGCTCCAGCATAGACTTTTAGTCTAGCTAAACGGCCGTCGCGCAGCTTGTTAACCGGCAGCATACCACGTACCGACTTAATAATCACCTGGGTGGAATCACGCTCCATTTGCTCGTTTAGGGTGCGCTGATACAAACCACCAGGAAAACCGCTGTGCCGATAGTAGATTTTGTCTTCGCGCTTGTTTCCGGTAACCACTAGACTGTCGCTATTGATGACTATTACGTAATCGCCGCCATCAATATGAGAAGTTCGTGTTACTTTTCCTTTGCCGATTAGAAGTCCGGCCGCAACTGTAGATAATCTTCCCAAAGGAGTTTTAGAAGCGTCAAGAACGTACCATTTGCGGTCAATCTCGCTAGGTTTTTGGCTATATGTACCCATTATTTGGCTTCCTTCTTACTGGTAGTCGTTTTTTTAGCGGCTGGTTTTTTAGCGGGTGCTTTTTTAGTAACCGCCTTTTTTGTGGCTGGTTTTTTAACTTCTGGTTTTGCGACTGCCTTAACCGTAGTGGTTTTGGCTTTAGGCTCTGGACTCTTAGCTTTTCGCTCCACAGAAAGGTCATCTACAAAACTTATGCGGGCAAGTTGAGTTCCGTCACCGCGACGAATGGTCGTACGTTTAATGCGGAGATACCCGCTATCGCGGCTACTTAGCATAGGAGCAATACTATCGACTAACTTGTGAGCAGCTTCTAGTGTGCTTAGACTTTTTATAATCTCGCGACGATCAGCTAAACTGCCTTTTTTTGCTTTGGTAATTAACTTTTCGGTATATGGCCGAAGTTCTTTTGCTTTAGGTAAAGTAGTTTCTATAGATTCATTAAGAATCAAAGATTCCGCCAAACCTTTTAGTAAAGCTTTGCGTGCATCGCGTTCGCGCCCAAATTTGGCGCCTTTGTAGCCGTGTCTATGCATCTATAACTCCCTTGGAGTTATAGGTTTTTAGTTTGTAGTTGCCGGTTTTTGGTAAAATAGCCAAAACCATAAACCATAAACCATAAACCATAAACTGATGAGTGAAACGAATTGTCATTAGAGTTCCAGTTCCGCCATTTTATCTTTAACTTCGTCTAGAGCTTTGTTCCCAAAACCTTTTAGGTCGCGTAGCTCGGCTTCGCTAAGCGAAAGAAGATCTTTAATTGTCTGGATGTCGTTATTAACTAAAGCGTTAGTAGTGCGGGCACTTAGGCTAAGGTCTTCGATAGAAGTCATTAGTTCAGCGGGTTCATCACCGCCTTCATCGCTTAAAATGCTGTCTTCGCCGTCGGCTAGTGGACGGGGCGCTTCTACTTTAGTTTGACCAGCTAGTGCAGTGTACTGATTGACCAGGATTGCCGCTGCTTCTTCAAATGCATCGCGCGGAGTTATTGAGCCGTCAGTATCAATAGTAATAAGTAATTTGTCCAGGTTGGTAAGTTGGCCGACGCGGGTGCTCTCTACTCCATAGCGGACGCGCACAACAGGGCTGAATAGGGCGTCAAGAACGATCATATCACTAACAACTTTGCCGCTTCCCAGTTCGCTCAATGGGCGGTAACCGCGGCCAGTTTCTACAACTAATTCAATGGTAAGGGTAGTTTTGTCATCATCTACAGTGCAAATAACGTGGTCTTTGTTTACTAGTTCGATGTCAGAGTTTAGCTTAATGTCTTTTGCCTTAACTGGTCCTTTACCTTTTTTGGTCAAAGTTACAGTTTGAGGTTCGTCGCTAAACACTTTAAAACGCAGGCCCTTTAGGTTTAGCATGATTGCTACTACGTCTTCTTTTACACCTTTAACTGTAGTAAATTCGTGGTTAATGCCGCTAATGCGGAAACTAGTAACGGCAGCTCCTGAAATGCTTGATAGTAAAACGCGGCGCAAACTGTTGCCCAATGTCATGCCGTAACCAGTGTGTAGAGGCTCTATTACAAGCGTGGCACTTACCGGGCTGTGGTCTGTGATTGATGCTAGTGATGGTGTGTATATGTGCTTATTCATAATTTTATTTCCCGCCTCCTTAGCGTGAGTAATATTCGATAATTAATTGCTCTTTAATATCCGGCTCGGCGTCTTCGCGGCTCGGACCGCCAACAACACTTACCGCAACTTTCTTACGATTGATTTTAATCCAGTCGGGAGTAGCCGCAAGTGCCGGGCTGGTTTCGTCTAGGCGCTTAAAGTAATCATTGGATTCGCTCTTAGGACGTAGGGTGATCTCGTCACCAACTGACAGTCTGATTGATGGTATGTCTACGCGACGGCCGTTAAGCATAAAGTGACCGTGAGTTACTAACTGGCGGGCAGCGCGGCGGGAAGGAGCCAAACCTGCTCGGTAAACTACATTGTCAAATCGACGTTCAAGGAATTCTAAAAGCTTAGCGCCCGATTGACCCTGGGTGCGATCTGCTTCAACCATTAGGCGTGCGAATTGCTTTTCCAAAAGACCGTATAGTCGCTTAACTTTTTGCTTTTCGCGTAGCTGCAGAGCGTACTGGCTTGGTTTGCGCGGACGGCGTCCACCAGCACTCTGTTGGCCTGGAGGAGTAGAACGCTTAACCAAGGCTTTGTGCGCCTTAGGGTGCAGTGCGTAGCCTTCACGGCGCGATAGCTTAACAATTGGTCGTAAATCTCTTGCCATAGTCTTCCTTTAAGTCCTTCGTGCTTTCTTGGGCCGCGTCCCGCCGTGGGCGATTCCGGTTACATCTTTTATGCTCTCTACTTGTACCTTCTGGTTTATAAGCGTACGTACGGCTGCGTCACGCCCTAGGCCAATTCCTTTGACGATAACGTCTGCTTTAGTTAGACCATAATTCTGTTTTGCAGTGGAAATAGCTTTTTCGGATGCAACCTGAGCAGCGTAAGCCGTGCCTTTTTTGGATCCTCTAAAACCAGATGCGCCGGCGCTAGATGTTGCAAGTACGTTTCCGGTATTATCTGTAACCGTAATGATTGTGTTATTAAATGTCGCTAGAACGTGAATTTGGCCATACGGAACCGCTCGGCGATTCTTTTTACGCTTTGCTGGCTTTGCGGCTACTACCGCTTCTTCTGCGGGTTCCTGTACATCCTTTATTGCTTTGTCTTCTGACATTTAAAAGTCTCCGGATAGGTATTTATAAGTGATCATGTCTTTGATGCCGCCTTTTTGGCTGTGCCGCCAACAGTCAGTTTTTTACCACGGCGAGTTCTGGCATTGGTTCTGGTACGCTGGCCGCGGCTTGGCAGGTGAGCTTTATGTCTTAGTCCGCGGTATGCACTAATGTCTTGTAACCGTTTAATGTTGCCCGAAACCACGCGCTGTAATTCGCCTTCTGTTGTATATTCGTTGGCTATGATGTCCTGAATTCGAGAAAGCTCAGCATCAGTAAGGTCTTTTACTCTTACGATTGGGTCGATTTTGGCGTCAGACAAAATTTTTGCACTGAATGCCGGGCCAATTCCATAAACATAGGTAAGAGCGATTTGCACCTGCTTGTTATCTGGAATAGTTACGCCGGAAAGTCTAGCCACGAGCGAACTCCAACTGTAGTATTGCGGCCAATTCAAAAAGGTTAATTTTTCCTGATATACGATATACGATATACGATATACGCATTTTTAGCCTTGCCTCTGCTTGTGTTTAGGTTTCATTTTATTAATAACGTAAACCCGGCCCTTGCGGCGGACTATCTTATCATCTGGACTAATTTTCTTTACGCTAGCACGCACTTTCATGCGGATCATCTCCTTAATATGTGTTGATGACACACTGCTTAATACTAATTTTCGCGGTAGGTTATCCGACCCTTCGTAAGATCGTAAGGTGTCAATTCAACCTTAACGCGATCGCCGGGTACAAGGCGTATGTAGTGTTTACGCATCCTGCCCGCGACGTGGGCTATTATTTCGTGGCCGTTTTCTAGCTTGACCCTAAACTGAGTCCCCGGAAGTGCTTCCACCACGGTTCCTGTCAGTTCAATCACTTCTTTACTACTGGCCATAAAATATAACTGTTATGAATTTTACCAAATATAACAGGGTATGTAAACCCCTTAGCTGTGTTTTGTGTCAGATTAGTGATTTTATTTGCTTTTGCGACCAAGTTTACTAGCTAGACCCTTAATATCGGGGCTTCGTAGACGGCGTTTCTTTACTGGGTCTGGTAGCTCATCGTCAGCATGGAAATAGTCTGGCTGTTCGTACTGGTCGTAGGTGATCATTAGGGCGCGAGATTCGATTTTTCGTAGTGTTTCTAGAGCAACTGACACAAGGATTAGAATGCTGGTTCCGCCGATTGCAATGTTTTGATTCACGTAAACCTGGCCTAAAATTGGCAGGACGGCCAATATGCCAAGCGCTAGGGCTCCGAACAATGTTAGCCGGTTAACTATGCGGCTCAAATATTTTTCGGTCTGCTTGCCGCTTCTAACATCGGCTATAAATCCGCCTTGTTTTTGTAGATTTTCAGCTATTTCCTTAGAGTTGAAAGTTACGCTGGTATAGAAGTAGGTAAATATAAATACTAACGCAAAGTAAGTCAGCGGATAAACCCATGGCCGCCATCCGCCTGCGGCGAATGTTTGAGCACTAGGGTTTTGGAAAAGTTGCGACATAATGACGCCCAGGTGCTCCCACCTGGTGTGGCTGGCAAATGTTGCGCCCTGTCCATGGGTTAAGAGTTGTCCGGCAAAGCTCGGTACACTCAAGAAAGCTACCGCGAAGATTACAGGTATAACGCCAGCTGTGATAAGTTTTACCGGCAAAGTTGTAGTCACGCCCCCGTAAGTACGGTTTCCTTGAACCCTTTTGGCATAATTTACGGTTATTTTTCTGGATGCTTCGTTTAGTTTAACTACTGCCCAGGTTACGAATACTACCGCCGCGGCAATGATTGCTAGCTGTTTTAATCCATGTTTACTATAATTATGGCCAAACAGCACGACCTTGTCGGATACGACTTTGCTGGTCCAATGCGCACCAGCCCATAGCTCCATAATTAAACTCGGCAGGCGACTTACAATCCCGACTGTAATCAAAAGGCTAATACCGTTACCAATTGAACGTTCAGTTATCAGCTCTCCGAGCCACATTAAAATCATAGCTCCGCCTGACAATGCAGCAATCATTAGTACCCACTGCACAAATGATGTGTTAGCCGTAATGTCCCCTAGCCCACCTATTGACTGAGCTTGCTGGCGTATTAAATAGACCATTCCTACGGACTGAACAACAGCCAGGGGAAAAGCTAACATTCTGGTGTATTGGTTGATTTTGCGGCGACCAAACTCGCCTTCTTTGTTCATCGCCTCTAATTTAGGTATCGCCTTGGTTAGAAGCTGCATAATAATCGACGCGTTAATGTAAGGGCCAAGACCGACGAGCATTATAGAAAAGTTTGCTAGCGCGCCCCCGGAAAGAACATTCAAAAATCCTAACAAGTTGTTGGAATTAGCCTGGGTGTAGAGGTTTTGTAGGACTTGCTTTAGAGTATCGTGGTCGGCCATTGGCACCGGAATGTGGGCCATAATACGAAAGACAAGCAGCATACCAAGCACTGCTAATATGCGCTTCCGCATATCGCTGTGCTTCAACGAGTTAACTATGATCTTCCAATTCACTTAACTATGATTATATCAAATTCTGACCAATTTTATTAAGATTATTGGGTATATTTAACAACCAATTCAACTAGACCGGCCGGTGTGGGCAACGAAAGTGTAATTTCTTCCCCAGGTTTAATAATTCCTGGGATGATTTGCTCTATGCCGTACTCTCCTGAGTTGTCGATGACTATAAGCTGGGCATCCCCGCTATCCCGATCTAGCAACGATAGTTCGGCAAAACTATGTCCACCAAAAAAACGCGGGTCAAGCGAAATTTTTTGGTTTACGCCCAGTTCTATACTACAGTTGGCGCAGTCGTTTTCTAGCTTGGCTTCTCTTAGTCCCCCTTCAAATTTCGTAAACGGGGATCGTATCGCCTTACCCATTTTAAAAGTAAGCCGTTACTTGTCTTTTGGACTTTTTGTTGTGGTCCGCTTCAACTGAGGAGTAGCAATAAAGCTGCCACCGGCTTTTTGAATTGCTTCGATAGCATTAGCGCTAGCACCAGGAAGCTTAACTTCTTTTTTGGCCGTCAATTCGCCTTTTACGATCAGCTTTATTTTGACGTGAGGACTGCTTACTAATCCTGCTTTATGCAGGGTGGCACTATTGATTGTGGCTTCTTTAAGAAGCTCCAGATCTCCGGTGTAGACTGTTTCTACTTCGGCGCGCTTGCTTTTAAAACCTCGTAATTTTGGAAGACGCATATATAGGGGCATCTGGCCACCTTCAAAACCTGGTCGAACGCCACCGCTTTTGCGGGCGCCCTGGCCCTTTGTACCGCGACCGGCAGTTTTACCGCGTCCGGCTGCGATCCCTCGGCCTACTCGGCGATTGGACTTGTTTCGCTCTAGGGTTAGTTCGTTGTATTTCATGCGCTAGCCTCTACTTTAGCTTTAGTCTTGGCCTTTTTTTCTGGACTCTTGGTCTTAAGCTCTTGGCTCTTTAAATTTGTAACCCATTTATCGGCTGAGCGCATTGTCTGCAAGGCTTCTATTGTGGCGTATGCGGTATTGATTTTATTACTTGATCCGATCGACTTAGACAAAGCGTTCTCTACTCCGGCAACTTCTAGTACAATTCGCACAACCCCGCCGGCAATCAAACCGGTACCAGGAGCAGCAGGCATAATCAAAATTCGTGATCCGCCGACTTTGCCATTCACTTCGTGAGTAAGAGTTGTTTTGTATAAAGATAGAGTTACTAGGTTTTTCTTTGCAACATCGGTAGCTTTGCTTACAGCAGCGGTAACATCAGCGCCTTTGCTTACGCCCATTCCGACTCGTCCTTTATGATCACCAATAACCACCAAAGCCTGGAAGCGGAATCTTCGGCCGCCTTTAACTACACGTGCTACGCGATTAACATGGACTACTCGCTCGTCGAACTGCTTCTCTACTGGTTCCATGCCTTTGCGAGGACCGCCAAATTGTCTTTGTTTATTATCCACTTTAGAACTCCAATCCGCCCTTACGGGCTGCTTCTGCCAGGACCTTGATCCTGCCATGGTATTTACGGGCACCTCGGTCAAATGCTACTTCGTTAAGTTTTGCTTTCTTAGCTTTGCTGGCAATTTCCGTGCCTACCCACTGAGCTTTTTCTGTCATCGTTCCAGGAACCTTATGGCCAACAGTTGTGGCATAAGCTAGTGTTGCGCCTTTAGCATCGTCGATTATCTGGGCGCTCACGTGCAGATTACTAATGTTAACAGAAAGGCGCGGCCGATCAGAGCTGCTCTTTACGGCAGTTCGCACACGGTTTGCGCGGCGGAATATGTTGTTTCGTTTCTTATCTAGATTACTCATAATTTTTACTCTTTCCCGCTTTTACCGCTCTTGCGGATAATTCGTTCGTCGGCGTATTTAATGCCTTTGCCTTTGTAGGGTTCTGGTTTCTTCAATGCTCTAATTTCTGCCGCTACCTGACCCACTTGCTGTTTATCGTAGCCTGTAACAGTAATGTTGTTAGCTTGGGTAGTGACCGTAACGCTTGGTGGTACTTTATAAATAACGTCGTGAGAAAAACCAAGGTTAAACTTAAGATCGCTGCCCTGAGGCTGCACACGGTAGCCCACGCCATTGATTTCTAACTTCTTTTCAAAGCCGGTACTTACACCGATAACCATGTTGCCAACCAGCGAGCGCATCAACCCGTGACGCGAGCGGTTCTGCGCCTCGTCGTTAATGCGTGTAACAACGGCTTCGGTGTCTTTAACACTAACCGTAACACCTGGCATAGTGAATTGCTTGAGTTCGCCTTTTGGACCCTTAACGGTAATAAAATCGTTATCGACAGTAACAGTTACTCCCGATGGAATAGCGATTGGCATTCTACCTATACGACTCATCGCACAACCCCCGGGTTGCAATTCCTAATTCCTAATTTCGAAATTCTAAACATTTGGAATTTAGATATTAGTAATTGTTTAGATATTAGATATTCGATATTAGACATTATTAATATACCTGTCCTATTAGTTCTCCGCCGAGGCGCTGTGCACGGGCATCTTTGCCGGTCATCACACCTTTGCTAGTAGAAATTATTACTATTCCACGTCCGCGCTTAACATTTGGAATATTGTCGGCAGTTACATATACGCGGCGGCCTGGAGTGCTAAGGCGCTTAATTTCGGTAATTGCAGGGTTTGTTGATTCGTCGTTAATGGTTATCTGCAGGGACTTTGCGATTCCAGCGCCCTCTACCTTAACATTTTGCAAGAAACCGTTACTCACCAGAATACTGGCTACTGTTTCCTTTAGCTTAGAATGAGGTACGCTTGCCACATGCTTATTAATCGCAGCTGCGTTGCGTATTCGGGTAAACATATCTGCGATCGGATCAGTCATTTTTGCTCCTTTTAGTCGCTTGAGTTTGTGGGTTATGGTTTATGGTTTTTAGCTCGCCCGCAGCTGCTGTAACCTGTTTGCTGTAACCTGTAATCTGTTCCATAATTTTACCAACTCGCCTTTGTTACGCCTGGTATTTCGCCCTTAGCGGCGTGTTCACGGAATGATATACGGCTTAGGCCAAACTGACGCATGTATCCACGGGATCGGCCGGTTTGCACACAGCGATTTGTCTTGCGGCTTGGGCTGCTGTTTTTTGGCAACAACGCCAGACCTTCCAAATCTCCAGCGGCTTTTAATTCTGCGCGCTTATCCGCGTATTTGGCAATCATTTTAATTCTCTTAGCGTCTCGTGCGAGTATTGATTTCTTAGCCATTACTTGTTCTCCTTTTCAAAGGGCATGCCGAAGGCTTCTAGCAAGCTACGAGAGTGCTCTTTATTTTGAGCTTTAATTACAAATACTACCTGAAGGCCGTGAGGCGTAGTGGTGTCTTCGAATGATAGTTCTGGGAATACCGACTGGTCGGTCAAACCAACGCTGTAGTTGCCTTGCTTGTCAAAAGCCTTTGCCTTAACGCCGTGGAAGTCGCGCAGACGAGGCATAACAATATTAATCAGGCGATCGGTGAATTCGTACATTCGATCTCCACGCAGAGTAACTTTAACGCCAATTTTATTGCCTTCGCGCAAGTTAAAGCTAGCGATAGAGTTTTTAGCAACAGTCGTAACAGGCTTTTGAGCGGTTATTTTAGTCAATGTATTAGCGGCAACTTCTATAAGTTTTTTATCGTCTTTAGCCTTGCCTAGGCCAACATTGATTATGATTTTCTCTAACTTAGGCGTTTCGTGAACATTCTTTAACTTCAAGTCTTTCATAAGCTTGGCGCGCAGCTGCTCGTCGTAGGTGGTTTTAAGACGCGCTGAATAAACGGCTTTAGAAGCTTTGTCTTTTGCTACTGGTTTTTTTGCTACTTTATCTGTCATTTGATTTCCTTGCCGCTTGCTTTTGCATAACGGGTTTTAGTTCCGTCTTTGGCTAGTTTGTAGCCGATTCGTGATGGCTTTTTGCTGCCGCTTTCTACAATTCCTACCTTACTAACCCAAATTGGTTTAGTCATTTCGATGATTCCGCCTTGAGGATTAACCTGGGTTGGCTTGCGATGGCGTTTTACTATGTTAATTCCTTCTACGGTAACTTTGTTTAACATTGGGTGAGTGGCTAATATTTTGCCAGACTTGCCCTTGTACTTGCCAGAGCGGACTATTACAGTGTCGCCTTTCTTTAGGCGAATCTTGTAAGGTTTAGTGTCCTGATTTTGCATTCTAGTAAACGGCATTATAGTACCTCCGGTGCGAGCGATATAATTTTGGTGTATCCCATTTCGCGCAGCTCTCTTGGAACTGGTCCAAAAATACGAGTTGCCTTAGGGCTTTTGCGATCTTCGTCTAAAATTACCGCGGCGTTGTCGTCGAAGCGTACTACCGATCCGTCTTTACGGCGAATTGGGCTGCGTGTTCGAACAATTACGGCCTTAACCAAGCTTTTGCGCTTAACATTTCCGGCTGGGTTAGCTGTCTTAACGGTTGCCACAATAATGTCGCCAACCCTGGCGTATCGTCGGCGAGTACCACCAAGTACGCGGATGCAAAGAATTTCTTTGGCTCCGCTGTTGTCACAGGCAATTAAACGGGATTCTTGCTGAATCATTCTACGGACTCCTTGGACTCTTCTTTGCTAGGCTTAGCTTTTGCGGGTGTCTTCTTCGGTGCTTCTTCGGTGCTTTTAACGGGTTGTTCTACATCGGACACTGCGTCTTTTTCTTCGAATCGAACTCCGCCGCGCTCTAAAACTTTTAGCAATGTAAATCGTTTTCGGGCGCTTAACGGACGGCATTCTATAATTGATATGCGATCGCCAGCTTTAGCCTCGTTCTTTTCGTCGTGCGCCATAAACTTGGTATTTACGGTGTACTGTTTCTTGTAAATTGGGTGTGTTTTGCGAGTAGCTACAGTAATGACAACGGTTTTGTCTGCCTTGTCGCTAGAAACAACGCCGGTTAATGTACGTGCCATTTAAATTTTCTCCTTCGCGAGTTGTTCGGTTAAAACGGTTAGCATTCGGGCTAGGTCCTTGCGCTTAGTGCGAAGGGCGCGAATATTCTGCGTCTCGCCGCTGTATAGGTGGCGGCGCAGCGTAATGATTTCGTCGCGCAGCTTAACACTCTCTTTAGCTAGATCAGCAGTGCTAAGTTTTCGGATTTCGGCAATTTTCATAATTATTGCTCCTCTTTCATGACAAACATAGTCTTAACCGGAAGTTTGTGGCTAGCAAGGCGCATCGCCTCGCGTGCTACAGATTCTGCAACGCCGTCCATTTCGAACAACACTGTTCCCGGCTTAACTTTAGCTACAAAAAATTCTGGATTGCCTTTGCCACTGCCCATTTTTACGTCATGCGGTTTGCGGCTAACTGCGGTATGTGGGAATATTCTAATCCAGATCTGTCCGCCACGTTTGATGTGGCGAGTCATTGCTTGGCGGGCGGCTTCGATCTGGCGACTGTTAATACGTTCGCTAGAACCGCTAACCAAACCGTAACGGCCATAGGCTATATAGTTGCCTGTTGTGGCTGTGCCGCCATGAATCCGACCCTTTCGGATCTTACGGAATTTAGTTCGGGATGGCATTAACATTGTTAGTCAACCTCTCCTTTGTAAATCCAAACTTTAACACCGATGATTCCAGAACCCGGGTATTGTGCGCGGGCTGCACCGTAATCGATATCCGCTCGTAATGTATGCAGGGGTACACTGCCTTGGATTTCTTTTTCGCGTCGGCTCATTTCGTTTCCGCCCAAGCGTCCGGCTACTTCGATGCGAACACCTTTTGCACCGGCGCGCATTGCTGCGGCTGCAGTGGATTTAATAGCACGACGGAATGCCATGCGTCGCTCTAGCTGATGGGCAATATTTTCGGCAACTAGTTTTGCTTGCATTTCTGGACGCTTAATTTCTTCGATGTTAACTCGTACCGGTACACCGTAAATCTTTTCGATAGCATCTTTAAGTTCGGTAGCGCCGCTTCCTCCGCGGCCAATTACTACACCAGCTTTAGCAGTCTGGATAGTTACGGTAACTAGGTTAGGTGAGCGCTCAATATCAACTTTATTAATTGCCGCACGGCTGCCCAGTTTGGTGTCAATATGTTTGCGTGCTACTAAATCCTGCTTAAGGTAGTTAGCGTATTCGCGTTTGCCAGCAAACCATTTACTGCGCCAATCGTGGTTGACCTGGAGCCTCATGCTAGTTGGATTGACTTTTTGACCCACTACAAAACCTCCTGTTTTGAAAATTCGAATTTATAATTTCTAATATCTAAACTTTGACCACTCAAAAGCACGTTGATAGGAAGCCTCTGGATATTGGACATTCGGTATTCAGTATTGTTTCGGGATTCGACATTAGATATTAGATATTTCATTTCTTATCCTCAGTTTTTTCGGCCGCTTTTTTAGAAACTCGTTGCTGCCCATCTACTACAACACGAATATGACTGGTCTTAAGTGCAAACGGATCCATTCCGCCGCGATAACCGCGTCCTTTTTTGTAGCGCTTAAAGCGAGGACCGGGCGTAACCATAATTTCTGTAATAACTAACGTGTCGGGCTTGTAGTTGTGGTTGTGTTCGGCATTTGCGCGAGCGCTTTTAATGACCTCTTTAACAACGGTGGCGGAACGACGCGGGGTGTGGTCCAAAATGGTAAGCGCGTCCACGACAGTTCGGCCGCGAACCAAAGCAGCAACGATTCCGGTTTTACGCGGACTCATTCGGACTCCTTTTGCAACTGCTTTAACGCTCATCTTATCTGCCTCCCTGACTCTTAGCTAGTTTGCCACCGTGGCTGCGGAATTTGCGAGTCGGAGAAAATTCGCCAAGCTTATGCCCAACCATGTTTTCTGTAATAAATACCGGCACATGGACTTTGCCGTTGTGTACAGCAATAGTTTTACCGACAAATTCTGGGGTAATAGTACAAGCACGCGCCCATGTCTTAATGACTGTTCGGTCTTCTTTGCCGAGAGCTTCTACCTTTTTGGCAAGCTTGGGATCTACGTATGGCCCTTTTTTTAACGATCTACTCATGCTTATTTCCTCTTCGCCTGGTGACGGCTTCTTACTATAAATTTATCGGTACTCTTGCGGCGACGCGTTTTTAGGCCAATTGCGGGTTTACCCCAAGGAGTCTTAGGATTACGCCCTGGGCCTGTTTTGCCTTCACCGCCACCCATTGGGTGATCGGCAGGGTTCATGGCTTTACCGTGAACAGTCGGGCGAATTCCCATATGGCGCTTGCGTCCGGCTTTGCCGATAGAAATGTTCTGATGTTGTTCGTTGCCAACCACGCCGATACTGGCCGTGCAAGTTAGGCTTACGATTCTAACTTCGCCGCTGGGCAGACGCAGCTGGGCATTGTCGCCCTCTTTAGCAACTAATCTTACGCTAGTTCCAGCACTGCGTGCTAGCTGAGCGCCGCGACCAGGTTGAAGTTCTACTGCATGAATAGGGGTTCCTGTTGGGATAGCGGACAGTGGCAAACGGTTGCCGCGCTCGATCGGAGCTTCGTCGCCAGCGATAATTTTGTCACCCTGCTTCATACCCTTAGCAGCTAGGATGTAGTGGTATGTGCCGTTTTCGTCCTTTATGCGTGCAATGCGGGCCGTTCGACCTGGATCGTATTCGATATGTTCGATTGTGGCACTTACGTCGGCTGGCAATTTAAAGCTAATAATACGATGGTATCGCCTAACGCCACCACCGCGGTGACGAATAGTAATTCGCCCCTGGTTATTACGACCAACTGAACCTTTCTTGATTCTAGTTAGACTGCGCAAGGGCTTGTCGGTAGTAATGCCAGAAAAATCCTGGGTAGTCATTCCACGCTGGCCGGGAGTAGTTGGCTTATAAGCTCGGATAGCCATTACTTGCTCTCCTTCTGATCGTGGGTATCGGCTTCTACGCCTGCAAAAATTGGCAAATTATCGCCTTCTTTTAGGGTTACGTAGGCTTTTTTAATATCATTGCGTTGGCCTTCTTGGGCTTTGCGGCCGCCCTTACGATAGCTCTTCTTGGCTTTGCCTTTAATATTGGCAATTCTAACTTCTTCTACAGTAACGCTGTATTGAGTCGCAACAGATGCGGCCACGATGTGTTTGTTGGCTGTAGCCGGTACGTCAAAGGTGTAAACGTTAAGCTTTTGGCTGGCAGAATAAGTCTTTTCGCTCATACGAGGCTTTAGGCTAATCGGTACAAAACTCATTTTTCTGATCCTAACCATTCACTAATGTGCTCTAGTGCGGGTTTGCTGAGCACGACTTTGTCAGAGTTTAAAAGGTCAAATACAGTAAGTTGCGATGCGCTAACTAGTTTAATTTTAGGTAAGTTGTTAGTCGCCTGGCTGATCTTGTCGTCCTTACCACTTGTTACTACAAGCACTGAGCCGGTCGCGCCGATTTTAGTAAATAGTTTTGAGGCTTCGCTGGTTTTGCCAGTAGCTAATGCTAGGTCTTCTAGGATAATAATCGCGTCGGTTTGAGCAGCTAACGTTAGAGCGTGACTAATAGCTGTACGCTTAGACTTTGTGTTTAGCTTCATTGAATAATTTTCGTTACCAGTTGGGCCAAACGATATGCCGCCGCCACGCCAGATTGGGTTACGGCTGCTGCCGAACCTTGCTCGGCCGGTGCCTTTTTGACGCCAAGGCTTTTTGCCACCACCGCGAACCTGCCCGCGCTTTTTAGTTACAGCCAGGTTTGTTCGCCCGTTTGCCTGGTATGCAAGATAAGCGCTCTTAAGCAGCTGGTGGTTCTTAATAGTTACGTCAAAGACTTTTTTATCTAGTTTTGCAGGTGTTGCAGCTTTGGTACCGGTCTTGGTATAAGTAGCGATCGCCATTATTTGGTGCTCCTAATCATAACAATGCCTTTACGAGGACCTGGAACTGCACCAACGACACCGATAACATTCAGGTCCATGTCAATAAGTCCAACGCGAAGTTTTTTGATAGTCACGCGTTCGGCGCCCATCTGTCCAGCCATTTTCTTACCAGGGAAAATCCTCTGGGGATACATAGAACCAATAGAACCTGGGCGACGATAGCTGCGTCCACCATGAGTTTTGCGGCCTCGATGAAAGTTGTGACGCTTAATTGTGCCTGCAAAACCCTTACCTTTGCTGGTTCCGGTAACGTCCACAATATCGCCAACACTAAAAAGATCGGCGCTTAGGTGTTCGCCGATCTTATCTGTTTCTGTAATTTGCTCCACGCGAATTTCGCGGACAATCTTTGGGAGTTGCTTTGAATTCTTAAAGTGTCCGGCTAGGGGTTTTGTAACTTTCTTGGCTTTTTCAAAACCAATCTGCAAAGCTGTGTAGCCGTCTGTTTCGTTAGTTTTAACTTGGGTAATAACATTTGGGGTGGCAGACAATAGAGTAACCGGCACGGCCGAGCCTTGCTCGTCGATAATAGTAGTCATTCCAATTTTGCGAGTGATTAATGCTTGCATTAAAACTACTTCCCATTAATTTATTACTTTGTAAAACATGTTCCATTTTTTTGACATTTGCATTCAAAAAGCCTGGCTCCGAACAGTTTCTACCTCTGTTATGCGATAGACTTGCCTAGAGTGCCAAGCGCAAGAATTTATGCTTACCATAACAGGGTACCACGATATAATTACTTCTGTCAATCCGTTGCATATTCTACAATAACATTCTAGTGGAAGATTAGCTCTAGTCCCAGCGGCACCCAAAAGCCGACAAACATCGCTACGAGCAAAACTGCATACTCAATTTTACGATCGATCCTAAAATGATCATGCGCCGCGAATAGTAGTCCGAATAATGCACCGAGAGGAATAGGGATCTGCATGCCTGTCTTTGTCGTGATCTTGAGCCACTGTGAGCCAACGATTAGATATAAAACAATTTTAAGAACGTACGTACTGTCGAGCTCGTCACTAGATTTTTTATTTTTTACGCTTTTAGCCATAAATATATCTTA
Source organism: uncultured Candidatus Saccharibacteria bacterium (assembly GCA_964624785.1). Classification (GTDB taxonomy): domain Bacteria; phylum Patescibacteriota; class Saccharimonadia; order Saccharimonadales; family UBA10212; genus CAZUXR01. The sequence continues at coordinate 3,357 of CAZUXR010000012.1, read as the reverse complement.
CTGAATGTGGGGATTTGATACAATCTTATTGCGATGAAGCCATTTATACTCCTTCAAACCAGGCCAGAAGATGCGGCAGCAGACAATGAATATGAGGCATTTTTATCTTTTACCGGCTTAATGTCTGGTTCACTAAAACGATTCAGGGTTCACGACGGAAATTTTCCGGATATAAATCTTAGCGACTACTCTGCGATCTTTATTGGGGGCGGACCGTATTGTGTTAGCACCCCCGCAAACAAAAAAACCAATGGTCAAAAGAGGTTCGAAAAATCTTTAAATAAATTACTTGACCAGACTATACCTGCAGATTTTCCGCTACTGGCGGCCTGCGGCATAGGTGCGATAGTTGAGCACCAGGGCGGCATAATATCAAAAAAATACAGCGAACCGGTTGGGTCTATGACAATAAGCTTAACTCACTCCGGCAAGCTTGATCCGCTCACTAAAGATTTGGCTGATACTTTTGATGTTCTTGGCGGCCATAAAGAGGCTTGTGAGGTTATTCCGCCTAAAGACGCGGTTGTGTTGGCGTACTCAGTAGACTGCCCTGTTCAAATACTAAAAATCAAGAAAAACACATATCTAACCCAATTTCATAGCGAGCTCGATGTAAAAGGGATAATTCTACGCATTCAAATTTATAAAAACTACGGTTATTTCCCAGCCGAAGATGCCGATAAACTAATAGAAGCATCCAAAAAACACAAGATCACTGAGCCGGAAAAAATTCTCAAAAAATTCGTTGAACTATACGGAAGATAACAACCTTTAGCAAAGGTCTGACGGTCCATTAACTATATCTTCAAATTTTTTGTCATTACTATTAGTGTAACTATCCCTTTGAGAATATCTATCAGGCAAAAACGGATGCCTGCATTCGAGTCTACCCGGCTGATCTGTGCCGCAACCGCCTGTCTCGTGTACGCCCTCGGTGCATAGGTTCGTAAATTCACTAAAATTAGATAGACAACTTTCGATAGAGGTAGTTTCGATCTTTCCTATGATACGAGCGGCAACAGTGCAGGCAAGAGCTCTTGCTACCACACACCTTTTGCAGTTTTCCGGCATCTGATCAATAAGTAACCGCTTTAGATTATCTATTTGTTCTTGGGGTGAAGATTCTGCTGCCATCGCACTTGAACCCTTTATTACATTTTGATTTCGGCGTCGCAGCCGGCGGGTAAACTAAGGTTCATCAACGAATCAATAGTTTTTGGAGTTGGATCACTGATATCAATTAAGCGTTTGTGGGTGCGCATTTCGAACTGTTCGCGGCCTTTTTTGTATACATGCGGGCTTTTTACTACTGTAAATGTGCTTCGGCGGGCAGGTAGTGGGATTGGGCCGGCAATTTTTGCACCAGTTCTTAGAGCGGTTTCTACGATCTGTTTTGCAGATTGGTCGATTACTTTGTGGTCGTATGCCTTCAAACGAATTCGAATGCGTTGCTTGCCGTTTGTTTCTGGCTTTTGGATTGTGGTTTTTGGTTTAGCACTAGTAGCCTTGTTGGCTACCGTCTTACTCTTGGCTTCGGGCTCTTGGCTCTTAGCTTCTTTCATAGGTGTTGTTCCTTCTTTAGCCGGTCGGCTGGTTGCTGTAACATCTTCGTGGATCAAATTCGTTGTCCTGCGACGACTTTTAGTCAGCAAAATTAAATTGATAAGTTTATTCTACCAGATTAATGATGATATTGAAAGTATTTAGACCGGTTTATCGCTAGCGAGTAAGCTCTCTAACGATACTGTTAACAGGCATAGTTTTTGCCCAGTCTTACTGCCGCGACCACCCCTATTAGGACAAGTTCCGCTAGGTAGACCAAGGAACTCGCGAGCTGCATATGCATTTTTTATATCATCATCCCAAGATTCATTTATTCCTCCTTCTACAAAAAGATCTGTTTTAAATGAGATACTATCTGGACAATCATAGCAAATACCAGCCTCGTCGGCTTCTTTATTCGATTGTTCGTAGCTCATTTGTTTTTACCTATAGTTTATAGTAGATAAGCATAAGCATACTCTCAAACCCCGAACTTGTGCAAAAAAACAGCTCCTGGACAAGAGCTGTTTTTAACTATTTTTGAACTGACCGCTCAGAGGCCCAATCTGTCACATAGGATTTCGACAAGCAACCCATCGTCACCGACTATCGTTGCAGCGCTATTGTGTGGATCAACCCACGTTAGGACGGACTCTCTATCGGATTCGCCTGAAGACGAATCCTTAATAAACACTATTCTCACTTCTGGAAGCATTCTTGGCACTCCAAAGAGTTTCATGCTTTCGGTTCTTTCTTTAGTAGTCGGATGATGTACCCGCACCGAACCAGTCCCGCAACCCTCTACCTCAAAATAACGAGTCAAGGGTAACTCTTCACAGGTCTCCTGAAATGCTATGCGATGCATATTATTGTCAGTCTTTTTCTAGTAGCACCTTATTGAGTGTTGTTACTTTACGATTTTTGTAACTACACCGGCGCCAACTGTGCGGCCGCCTTCGCGAATAGCGAAGCGCAAACCTTGTTCCATGGCGATTGGAGCTAACAGTTTAACCTTAAATGTTACTGTGTCGCCCGGCATAACCATTTCTTTGTCAGCAGGAAGTTCAACTTCACCAGTTACGTCCGTAGTACGGAAGTAAAACTGAGGCTTGTAGCCCTTGAAGAAAGGAGTGTGTCGCCCGCCTTCTTCTTTTGTAAGAATGTAAACTTCGCTATCAAATTCGGTATGTGGAGTAATGCTACCAGGCTTGGCCAAAACTTGGCCGCGCTCAATGTCATCACGCTCGACACCGCGTAGCAAAATACCTACGTTGTCGCCAGCCTGACCTTGATCAAGATTTTTTTTGAACATTTCTACACCAGTTACAACAGTTTTGCGAGTGTCTTTAATACCAACAATTTCTACTTCTTCGTTAACCTTGATAACACCAGTTTCTACACGGCCGGTAGCAACCGTACCACGGCCTTTGATTGAAAAGACGTCTTCGATAGCCATCATGAATGGTTTGTCTAGATCGCGCTTAGGCTGAGGAATGTAATCGTCCATAGCTTTAACAAGCTCCATAATAGCTTCTTCGTTGGCTGGATCGCCTTCTAGTGCCTTTGTGGCAGAACCTTTAATGATAGGAGCTTCGCGGTCGAATTCGTACTTAGCTAGAAGATCACGGACATCTTCTTCTACCAGCTCAACTAGTTCGGGGTCAGCAAGGTCCATTTTGTTTAGGAAAACAAGGATGGAAGGAACGCCAACTTGCTTAGCTAGCAAAACGTGTTCGCGGGTCTGGGGCATGGGGCCGTCAGCGGCAGATACAACTAAAATTGCACCGTCAATTTGAGCAGCACCAGTAATCATGT
>CAZUXR010000011.1:0-25931 GCA_964624785.1 uncultured Candidatus Saccharibacteria bacterium | reverse complement strand
GTCAAAAGCGTGTTAATCATCACGCTTTTACCAGAACCAGTTTGCCCGGCGATCAGCAAGTGGGGCATAGTGTCCAAATTACCTACGATTGGCGCGCCAGTAATGTCTTTGCCGATTGTAAACGCCAGCGGACTTTTGCTGGTCTTCCACTGCTCGCTACTAATTAGGCCGTGCACCGTCACAGTGGCGGCTTTTAGGTTTGGCACCTCCACGCCCACGGCGCGTTTGCCCGGAATCGGCGCCTCCATACGAATGCTGTGAGCAGCAAGATCTAGCGCAAGATTGTTTTCTAACGCGGTCATTTTGGTGAGTTTTACTCCCGTTGGCGGCTTAAGGGTGTACTGCGTAACGCGCGGCCCGACATTAGCGCCTTCTACTTCCACACCGATATTAAAATTAGCGAATGTTTCTTTTATAATCTCTGCGTTTTCGGTCACATTGCCAGCATCGGCTTTGTCTTGCTTGTCGTCTAATAAATTAAGTGGCGGATATTTCCAGTCCGGGTCGCTGGCGGTAATAAGCGCCGAATGATCTTCGCTTGGCGCTAACTTTTGGGCGGTGTTTCGCATAGAAGACATGCGCGGAGCTGGCTCGTGATGCTCTACCGGAACACCTTCGTTTAGCTGAAAGTCCGGCGACATCTTCTTTTTAAGTTCTGCTAAATCTTCTTGGCCTTCTTCTTTTTCTATCTTTTCGCGTTTAAATAATTGGGTTAGTTTAATCAAGATTTTTGGATCAACTCCAAAGGTAAACAGTGTCGCCGACAGAGTTAAGACAAAAAACACTAATGATGCCAAAAACCTGCCTAGCGAATTAACCAGCAGATCGCCTATCGCCTTGCCAACATCCCCGCCGTAACCGGCAACGAGTACGGTTCCCTGCGCCGCGGCATGCGCAAAAGTTGCATGCAGCCAGCTGGCAAAAAACGCCACCATGCTCAAAGCACCGGCCATTTTGGGCAGTGGAATTTGCTGGTCGGTCGTCAGAAATTTAAGCGATCCAAGATAAATGAGCGCGAACGGCGCAAGAACTGTCGCCCCGCCCAGTGCCGACCAAGTGCCGTCCCACATTCCACTTGGAATAGGCGCGTCTATAAAAGCGCCAAAGCCCAGCACAATGCCAGCAATTATTAATAATATAGCGCCAATGCCGCGCCAAAAGCCGGCGCTAGATGCTACGCTTTCTTTTTTCTTTTTGGCCGGAGCCCGCTTTTTACGTTTTTTAGCCATAACTATTACCCTATTTTAACAGTGTTTATTATCTGAAACGAATGTTGTAATTATAACACGTTTAACCTTCGCCGTCCACCCACGCCTCACGGAGTGTTAAAATTCGTTGGCCAATACATTAGACAGGTCAGCAACCGTATTAAATTCGTAAAAAGCCAAGTAAGCCAAAGCTAAGAGTCTTTAGCATTCGTTTTTCTCAGACTAAATCCCTTCCCAATCATGCTTATAAGGATAGCGTTTGCCAGCGTGCGACAATTTTAGTATTTTTTTCAAAAATTGTCGCATTTTTGTCGCACGACAGAGATTCGCTTGGGGAAGCGGCTTAGTCGACGCGGGCGTCTTGGTTTAGGAGGCGCTGGCGCATTTGGGCAAAGCGGCGTTGTTGTTCTAGGGCTATTTCTTCCGGAGACGGCGGTTTTTGTTCGGCCGCCACGACGCCATTACCATTAGATACAGTAACTGTGCCCTTTTTGTCCGGACGTCCACCAATAATATTTACTACCGGTATCACAATTGGGCTGCGCTGCGTTTGTTCGTACAAAAAGTGCGTAACGTATTCTTTAAGTTCAGCTTTAAAACGGTCTAAGTCTACCCGCTTAAAGCGTTGAGCGACCGCTCGGCGTAGTTCCACACGAAAGGCGTTCATTAGCTCTTCGTTATCCTTCATGTAAATGAATCCGCGGCTAATAATATCCGGGCTGGTTAGCAGCTGGCCGGTTCTTTTGTCGATAGTCAGCACAACCGCCACAAGACCCTCTTCTGCCATAAGTACCCGATCTTTGATCACCACCGTGCTAACTATCGTGCCCGTCTGGTCGACCAGCAAACTGCCGTATGGTACTTTGTCGGCGCTTAATTCCCACTTGTCGGCAGTCATAAATACGCTTTCGCCGTTTGATGCCATAATCACATCTTTGCGCGACCAGCCTTCTTCTATAGCCATCTCGGCGTGGTAACGGCGATTTTGGGCGCCGGCGTAAATAGGAATGAAAAACTTAGGTCGAATTAGGTGCATCATCTCGCGGTGTTCCTCGCGTCTGGCATGACCGCCAACGTGCAGCGGGCCAGAACCGTCAATTTCGTGCGTTGGCTGGCGGTAAAGATGTACTCCCTGCAGCACCAATTCATTACCTATTTCTTGGTATCTAATTTCATTGCCTGGGATGGGCGTCGAACTAACAATCACCGTATCCTGAGGCTTGAGTTTAATTTGGGCGTGATTGCCTTCGGCCATACGCTGCAAAGCGGCATTTGGTTCGCCCTGGCCGCCGGTGCAGATAACCAGGACCTGGTTTTCGGGGATGTTTGGCATTTCGCGAATAGATAGCACCGTGCCTTTAGGGATCTTTAAAATCCCCTGGCGAACGGCAATTTCGGCGTAGTTCATCATGCTGCGACCATCTAAAGCCACGCGCCGCCCGGCGGCCACGGCGGCATTTACAATCATTTGCACCCGGTTCATATTACTAGAAAATATCGCCACAAAAACTCGGCCCTCGGCCTTACCGATTACATCGTGAAAGCTTTGCTGCAAAGTGTGTTCGGTTAGCTGGCGGCCTTCTACATTGCTGTAAGTACTCTCGCTCATTAGAGCCAGCACACCCTCGTCACCCAGCGCTTTTAGTCTGGCCGTATCGGTTGGCATATGGTCTAATGGTTCCGGGTCAAGACGGAAATCGCCAGTATTTATGATGCGGCCCACAGGAGTGCCCAAAACTATCGCGCTAGATTCCGGAACAGAATGGGTCACGCGGACCAGTTCAATCGTAAAATCGCCTACTTTTAGCCGTTCGTGTTTGTCCATGTCCATGATTACTGTTTGGACACTAAAATCCTGTCCAACATCGGCGCCCATTTCTTCAAAAGTTTTTAGCACCACACCAATCGTAAAACGGCTGCCGTAAATTGGCGCTGGGAACTTGGGAACAATGTGCTTTAATCCGCCAAGGTGATCCAAGTGTCCGTGGCTAATAACGTAACCTTTTATCTTGTTCCTGATCGATTCTAAATACGTCGGGTCGGCAATGGAGTAATTAACCCCTGGTAAATTTAGGCCCAGGTTGTTGCCGCAGTCTACGATAATGGCGCTGTTTTGCCATTCTATGACCTGCATATTCTTTTCACCAATGCCGTCTTGCCCACCCAGGAACGTAATTTTGAGCTTATTGGTATTATCTATATCCAACTTATTGGCTCGTCCTTTGTTGATTCCAATAGCCGCGGCATGTTGGTCTAGCATTTTGTTAGCGTCCTGGACGCTGCGTTTTTGGGCGCGGATGGCGGCACCGCGGCTAACGTTGCGCCCAGCAGAAGCCTGGCCATTATTATTGTTACTATTGCGTCTTGGGGGGCGGGGCTTTTGGCCTCCCCCTTGCTGATTATTATTTGGTTTGTTCATATTATTTTTCCTTTCTACTTATTTAGTAGATTTAGATTGATTAATTTTCTTTAAAATTGTTGGGATTGCGGCGAAGTCGTCTATTAGAGTTTGCCTTAGGCCGCCGTTATATAGTGCCGCCGCCGGATGATACAAGGGCAGAACAACCCAGGTCGCGGTCTTTCGTTCGTCGGCAAAGCCGCCGCTCTGAAGCCCGCTTGCGGCGCTCTGCTGCGTTGGAGCCTGCGCTTCTCCTTCGTCGTATTCTTGATACGACTCAGTCCGATGCTCGCCCCCGCCTTGCATAGCATCCGCACCTGGGTGCCCTGCCTGCCCACCGATGTCTGCGGTATCCGATTCCTTCTGTCCGCTGAACGCTGAATGCTGTACGCTAATCCTCTTGGCCTGTCCATGGATTTCGCTAATGCGCATCCCTGGCAAAAAGTATTCCATGCTATGCCGCCCAAGCGTAATTATTAGTTTTGGGCTAACGCATTCAAGCTCGGCTACCAGAAACGGCCAAAAGGCTCGCTTTTCTTCTGGAAGAGGGTCGCGATTATTCGGCGGACGATATTTAACGATGTTAGTAATGTATACATCATCGATCGTTAAATTAATTCCACGGAGCATTTCGTCCAGGAATTTCCCGGCCGCGCCTACAAACGGATAGCCCTGCAAGTCTTCGTTCTTGCCTGGTGCTTCGCCAATAAAGACAATTTCTGCATCGGGATTACCGCGGCTCATTACAAGGTTCGTGGCGTTCTTGGCCAAGTCTGGGCAGATATTTTGTTTTAAAATATCTGCTTTGATCTGTTCAAGTTGCTGTTCTTTAGTGCTTTCTTTGCTCATTTATTAAAGTTTTGCAAGCTTTTACGATGTTAGATCCTCCGCCAAATATCAAGATAAATGCTATTGCGTATTCAAACAAGTTACCGCTGTCTATTGCTAGCGAAATCAAGATATAGGCCAAGATTAGCTCGGCTAAACCAAATACAAAATAACCTGTTCTTGTTTTATGCCATTTATCTATAGCTTCTAGATTCATTTTAACTTTCTTATGTTCTCGGTGGCATACCCGATTAAATACCCACCGAGGAGAATAACTACAAATTTAAATGCACTAATATCTGCTCCCGAAACAGCTACAATTACAACTCCGAATAACGCTATTAGTATGTAGGTTTGTTTGGATTGGCTGGAGTTATGTTTGGACATTTTATTTTCTTTCGCGGGCGGCGGCTTTCATGCTTAGTTGCAGGCGGCCACGGTCATCTATAGCCACAAGCTTTACTGTTACTTTATCACCTTCGCTAAGTTCGTCGCTAGGCTTTTCTACACGGTCTTCTTTAATTTCGCTAACATGCACTAGGCCTTCTTTGCCTGGCATGATTTCTACAAACGCGCCAAAGTCTAGAACGCTAACCACGCGGCAGTTTTCGTAAATCGCACCAACTTCTGGTTCGGCAGTCAGATTTTTGACGTAAGCGATAGCCGCGTCGATGCTAGCTTTGTCTGGGCTAGAAATCATTACGGTGCCATCGTCTTTAATGTCGATCTCCGCACCAGTTTCGGCAATGATCTTGTTGATTGTTTCCCCGCCCTTACCGATCACATCGCGAATTTTGTCGGGATTGATCTTTATAGCTTCGACTCGCGGAGCGTACGGGCTAAGGTCGGTATTTGGTTTTGGCATGACGCTAATCATGTGATCTAAGATTTTGGCGCGGCCAACCTTAGCCTTAGATAGCGCTTCTTTAAGTACGCTGATCGGCAAGCCGTGGACCTTCATATCCATTTGCAAAGCGGTAATACCTTTGTCTGTTCCAGTAACTTTAAAGTCCATGTCGCCGGCAAAATCTTCCGCGTCGGCAATGTCGCTCAAAATTATTGGCTTATCGCCGTTCATCATTAACCCCATTGCAATGCCGCTAACAGGTTTTTTAAGAGGAACGCCGGCATCCATTAGCGCCAAGCAAGACGAGCAAGTTGCCGCCATGCTGGTACTGCCGTTCTGACTCATAATCTCGGTAACCGAGCGGATAGCGTACGGAAAGTCCGCTTCGTCGGGCAAAACTGGAATCAATGCGCGCTCGGCAAGGTAGCCGTGGCCAATTTCGCGGCGGCCGGGGCTGCCAAGACGCTTGACTTCGCCAACCGTATAGCCGGGAGCATTGTAGTGATGCATGTAGCGGCGTTCACTTTCTTTTTCCATAGTGTCCACCATTTGCGAGTAGCTAAGCGGCGCCAAGGTTACGATGTTCATCGCCTGCGTCATTCCGCGGGTAAACAGGCTGGATCCGTGCGTACGCGGGAACAAGCCGACTTCGCTAGACAGCTGGCGAATTTCGTCCAGCGCCCGGCCATCTGGGCGAATATTTTGTTCTACGATCTCTTTACGCACATCTTTATGCAGGGCCATTTGAAAAGCGTCGTCGTATTCTCTTTGCAGGTTATTATAATCGTCACCAATTTCTGCCTGGAAGTGTTCGTGCATTTGGTCGCGCAGATCGCGCACGATGTCGTTGCGTTCCGGATATGGAGCGCGCAGGTCAGTGCCAAGCTTGCCCGACAGCCAAGTATCAACTCGTTTTTGAATGTCTTCGTCTGGCAGGGAAAGTTTGAATTCTTGCTTGGTGACGCCGATCTTTTTAACGAGTTCTTTTTGCAGTTCAATCGCTGGCTGAATAGCTTTTTGGGCAAACTCAAGCGCAGCTACTACTTCTTCTTCGGTTGCTTCGTTAGCACCGGCTTCTACCATCATAATTCCATTACTGGTACCTGCTACAACTAGGTCTAATTTACCATCGTCCAATTGCTGGGCGGTGGCGAATGCTTTATATTTGTCGCCTTCCATTCCTACGCGAACACCGGCGACTGGGCCTTCAAACGGTGCGCCGGTCAGGCAAAATGCGGCGCTCATAGCAATCATGGCGATCATATCTGGACGAAATTCTGGATCCAGGCTCAATACCGTAGCAACACCCTGGGCTTCGTGGCGGTAGCCTTTTGGCCACAGCGGGCGAATTGGGCGGTCAATCAAGCGACCAATCAAAATTGCGTCATCAGACGGGCGACCTTCGCGTTTAATAAAGCGGCTGCCGCTAATTTTGCCGGCTGCATACATTTTTTCTTCGTAATCAATGCTAAGCGGAAAATAGTCAAAATCTTTTAAGGATTTTGAACCAACCATCGCTGTTCCCAAAACCACTGTTTCGCCGTAGCGAACAATTACGCTGGCGCTGGTTCTAAAACCTACGCGGCCAACTTCTAGACTTAAAGAGCGGCCGCAGAACTCGGTTTCTACTTTTATAATTTTTTTACCAAAGGGATTTACTGTTGTTGTACTCATTTTTAGTACCTTTCTTTTGTAGGTAACGGGGTTCAAGCATCCGCTGCTAGCCATTTCAATACAAAATAATGGAATTTTAGTCGATGATCCGAGCGAGTCAAAAAAGCTGTTCTTTGTTTGAAGCGTATCCATACGATACGTTGAGAACAAAAACTGGTTTTTTGGCCGTTCGGGCGCGAATAAAAAACGTTATTTTGTTTTGGGATGGCTATAAAACGAAGACCTGTGCTCCATCACCCACATGTTATTAATATTCGAATTTCGAATTTCGAAACTCTAAACAAATGCAAAATTACAAAGTTTCAAACGCTTGGGGTTTTGAATTTCGAATTTCGAACTTGTTTAGGATTTCTAGCTTATAGTTTAGTATTTGATTCATTAGCGTCTAATGCCGAGCTTTTTGATCAAAGCTAGGTATTCATCGCCGCTTTTGCCAGCAATATATTTCAGGTGTCGTTTACGTTTGCCCACTAGCTGCAAAAGAGCTCGGCGTGCGGCAAAATCATGCTTATTAACCTTCAAATGATCTGTTAGCTCGGCAATGCGAGCAGTCATAATACCCACCTGCACCGCAGGTGAGCCAGAATCTGTTTTGTGGGCTTGTAGATCTTTGGTAATCCCAGCCTTTTTCTCACTAGTTATCATTTGTTAGGCCTGATTATAGCAACTTTAACTGTCGCTGACAACCCCTGTTTCTATTGAGGCCTCTATCTTTTCGGAATCTAGATTGCTTATAGGTATTGCGTTTTTTATGTCGAAATTGCCCACCGTGGTGCGGCGAAGGTCGCTCATGTAAGCTCCCGTTCCCAGCGACCTGCCAATATCACTCACCAGTGACCGAATATAGGTGCCGGAAGATACTCTGGTAGTAAATTTAACTACCGGGTAGTTATATTCTGTCAGCTGCAAACTGTAAACCATAACCTGTCGCGGCTCCAAAGCCACGGATTTCCCCGCCCTTGCCAGCTTATAAGCCCGCTGGCCGCCAACCTTAATTGCCGAATAAATCGGAGGGATCTGCATAATTTCCCCTGTAAAATGTTGCAGTAGTCCTGTGATTTCCTTACTGGCGACTGATGACTGTCGACTAGTGACTAGCGTCAGCTCCCCCTCCGCATCACCCGTCGTACTGGTTTTGCCCAGGTGCATCGTAACTTCATAGGTTTTATCTAGCTTACTAAATTCACTGGCGCGTTTGCAGTAACTGCCAACCACTATAATCATCAGCCCTGTAGCCAACGGATCCAGCGTGCCTGTATGCCCCACTCGCACCTTCGGCGCCCTGCTGTCCGCTGTCCGCTGTAACCTGTCTACTGTCCGGAGCATGCCGCGGACCTTGGCAACAACGTCAAAGCTAGTCCAACCTGATGGTTTATCAACTAATAAAATCCCATCTACATTCATATGCTTAGCTTACCAGATTAAGAATCATCTTCGGACTAGACATGAGAGATATCGCCCGAAGAGCTGGTTTTGACATTACTCAAAAATGTTCATTCTTTCCATATTCCAAATTCTATTACGCGGGCATTTGTGGAATTGGTGGCGGAGTTGGTGGAGGCGGGGTCAAATTTACTGGGACTGGTGGCGGGGCTGGCAGCGGGTTTTGATCACCAAAGGGCAAGTTCAAACTTGGAGTAACTATCGCTGGCGGTGGTGGCAAAGCGGACGGTTCTGGAACCATTGGCTGAGCATTTAAAGCCTGGACGGGGTTGCTTGCCGGATCAAATGGAGCGGCAGCTAGTGCACTTTCTACGGCACTACGAGCGCTGTCCACCGGCGGTGGCAACGGAGCGGCAGGCGGGGCGGCGAGCAAAGGATCCCCGAGCACGGGCGCTGGAGGAGTCGGCTGCGGTGGGACTAGCGATGGCTGTGGCGGTGGGGTGATTGTTCTGGAATGACTGGCAAATGCTTCTTGATGCATATTTGGATCGTTATTAAGCGGATCGATCGACACGCTGCCATAAGGATCCTGCCAAGCCTGCTGGCCAGTATCGGACGAAAAGGACGAACCAAACGAAGGCGGCGGCGCCATTGGGTCCATCAAAACATGCCCCGGAGTTGATGACGGTGGTTGCATAGTTGGCGAGGCCGGCAAGCTGGATACGGCTGGCGATATTGGCGGCAAAGTTGCTGGAACTTGCGGCGCTGCCTGCACCGGCATCGGAGGCGGGCTGGTTGGAACATATGGTTCTGGCGCTGGTGGCAAAGGAGCTATTGGCACGCCAGCATCTGGCGGAGGTGGCATTGGCACAGAATCGGCAGCCAGCTTGGCAGCAGCCTGGGCTTTTGCTTGGTCTTCCAGATCTTGCAAGTTACCCTTTTCGTCTATGCGGATTTCGTCAGAATTGATTTCTACCTCTGGACTATCTAGTTCGGCGGGTTCGTGCGCCACACTCAAAATACCGTCGTCTTTTGGCTGTGCGGGTGGGACGGCTTGAGACTTTGGCTGTGCGCTCGCATTAGTTGGTGCCGCTTGTTTTGTCGAAGGATTCTTTGGTGGCGGCGGCGGAGGCGGTTCCAGTTTGCTAATAACCAATTGCTGGTTGGCGCCCGCAGCCATCAACTGAGCACTCATTGTCATCACTTTTGGAGAAGTATGCTTGTTGCTAAACCTATCTGTTTCGGCAACAATGCCGGTTAGGAACGCTGTTGCAATCTGATTATCAATAAGTCCCGGCCCAAATGCCTCGCTCAAACTAACAATTATTTCGCTCAAACTGCTAGCGTTAGGGTCTTGCCAATTAATTTGGCCTATCCCCTGCCCCTTGGCCGCCGGTCCGGCATTAATAGCAACCGTTGTCGCATCGTGCAAAATCCGCCCATGGGAAGCGATGGCTGCGTCTAACTGGGCTCGATCGGTAATTCCCAGTGCAAGCACTAGTTCTACATTAAAGTCTCCCTGGCTAAACACCAGATCTTTTTCGCTCAAAGAGGTTTTGTACGGGCTGATATAAATACGCACCACCTGGTCTTCTACCTTGTAGCGCAACTTGTCGGCTTTGTTTTTGTCTAGCGAAATTATAAAGTCACGCAAAGAATCGGTATTGGACTCCAGAGTTTTAGCTGGTTGCAAAAACTCAATCGTAGACGGAGTTTTGCCAGAATACACCGCTGTGGCGTGTTTATCCATCTTGTTAAGCAGCAACGTCACACCAATACAAGCCGCCAATTGGTCGATAGTTGGGTTATTACTAACAGTAACCAAAATATTATTGGCTTGCTTGATGCGCTCTACAATTTGCTGTTTGGCCGCTGGATCCATGTTTGCTGTTTTTGTTTAGGTAATTTCACTTGTCAGACTACCATAAAAAATAAGCATAATCAACACAAAAATTTTAGTAATTAGCAAATAGGGGACATAGGATTTGCGGTTTTTGGTTTATGGTCTATCCCTGAACGCTTATGCGCTACCTCCCCGCACGCTTTTTTATTCTCTATTCCCAATTCTCGATTCCGAATCCTATTTTCTAATTGCTAGTTCCTAATTGCTATTCGGGTTGCGGGCTGGGGTTAAAGGTGTTAAAGTGATTACAAAGTTTTGTTATTAACTAAGGAGAAAACCTACAAGTGCCAATTATTAAATCAGCCAAAAAACGCGTTCGGACCGCTGCAAAAGCAAAGTCTCGCAATACTCAAACTAAGCGCACCATGCGAGAAGCCCTAAAGGCCTTTGCCGCCAGCTTAGACAGTGGCAAATCTGCCGAAATTTCTAAGGCTCAAGCCGCCGCTACCAGCGCGATCGATAAGGCTGCAAAAAAAGATGTGATTCATAAAAACAAAGCCGCCCGCAAAAAAGCCCAACTGGCCGCTGCTGCAAAAGCCAAAGGTGTTAAACCCGCTAAGGCTCCAGCTAAAGCTACTGCCAAGCCTGCTGCTCCAAAGAAAACCGCTGCAAAAACTCCCTCAAAGAAAAAACCAGCCGCTAAAAAGTAGGTTTGGTTTGTGGTTTTTAGTTTTTGGTTTTGTGCGACGTTTTTATTCTAGATTCTATATTCCAAATTCTATCTTCTATTCCAGCTTTTAAAGTGTTGCGACAATGTAAGTCTTTAAAGCTTCGTCCAGATCTAGCTGGGTAGTTTTGCTTTTTATGTCTATGTTAAATGCCTCGTTGACCATTTCTGCCAATTTCTCTTCGGAAAGATTCTTAGCCAAGTTAGAAATTTTGCTTACTGGGTAAGGATTAACCCCCAGGTCTTTAGCAACTTCCCCACTACTACGCCCACCAGAATATTTAACAACTGCTAGCATTTGCAACTGCCAAGCAATCATAGCTAAAATTGCCTGAGGTTCAACTTTTTGCGCACGCTGCTCTTCGTATAGTTTAAGCGCGCGGTCTTTTTTGGATCCAAAGGCGGCGTCTAAAAGATCAAAGATTTTGCTCTGCGGCGTGGGGGCGCAAAGCAAATCTATATTGGCTCGTGATATTTCTGGCTGGTAACTTACTAATTTATCAAGTTCACTAGACAGCAACATTTGGTTTGCACCGACTCGCTCTACAAGGTACCGCGCGTCGGCTGATTTTAACTGGCCACCGCGTTTACTTGCCTCGTCAACTATCCAACTGGCCAGACTGGAAGTATCTAGCTCATTAAACTCTTCTAGCTGGGTATCTTTCTTGATAGTTTTGTAATACTTAGTTCTTTTATCTGTTAGCGGGTCGTAAATTATTAAGTCTGTAGTGTCGGAAACCGAACTAATTATTTGTTCGACCTGCTCACTAGCCTGCTTGTTGACGCCAAGACTACGCACGACCACCATTTTGCGCGCAGCCAAAAACGGCATGCTGGCAACCGCTTCTAATATCTCGTTTAGCTCTGCTTCTTCTGCGTCAATTCGCTCCAGGGCAAACTCACCATACTCTCCTAAAAATTCGTCAGTCAGCTCATGCAAACGTTGCTGCAAACCAAATGAATTATTTCCAACAAGAGCTATTATCATAAGTTATAGGTTAGTCAAATCGCCGTCAAGGACGAGCGGATCAATCGTTACGGCCTCGTCAATAATGTATGGTTGGTCCGGAATGGGATTAAGTAAATAGATTTTTTTGCCTAAATAATGGGCGAAACCAAGCTCTAAAAAAGTATTTGCACCGATATAATTTTTGATGTCTTTTTTGGTAATGTTAACCGCCAAAACAGCATCGGATTTCTCTATTTTTTTAAAATGTTCCTGCATTAGCCCCAAGCCCTTTTTAGCTTCTACGCGCGAGGTGTTATCGTCTGCCCAATAGTCAACCCCCGCAGCTTTGATCGGCATAAGCACCTTGTGCCCTAATTTTTCAAGTTTTTTCTGAATCTCGAGCATCTGCTCAAAAAATTTGATTGAACCACATATAGTAATGATCATTACAGTCTCCTCCATTTTATTTTAATATTACGCTTTTTGACAGCTCGGGCAGATGTGCGTTCCCCTACCGGCTACACGGATCTTTATAATTGTATCACCGCAGCGCATGCAAGCCTGGCCTTCACGTCTAAACACCTGGGCAAAGCTTAGGTAACTACCCTTTTTACCCGTGCTATCCACGTAATTACGATCCGTGCTGCCGCCTTTTTTAATACTCAAGTTCAGGATGTCGCGCAGATTTTTGTGTAGGCTTACCATTTTGATTCGCGAAATTTTAGACACAAGAGTTGAGGGGTGAATTTTTGCGGCAAATAACGCCTCGTCTGCGTAGATGTTGCCTACTCCGGCCAGTACTTTTTGATCCAACAATACAGCCTTAATACCACTGCCCTTGCGGGTTTTTAACTGGTCTATAAATTTCTCTACTGTAAAATCGTCTTCTAAGGGTTCCGGACCAACAGTTTTAAAAAAGTCGATTTCTGGAATCTGCGCCGTTGGTAAAAGTCGCATCCAGCCAAACTTGCGTTGGTCGTTAAAAAATAACTTGGATTTGTCTTTAAAATCAATTGTCACGTGGGTACTCTTGTCCGGAAGTTTGCCAATCAGGCTGTCGTTAGGGTGCCCACCACCAAATCTGCCGGGGCCAGATTTGGCAAGTTCTAAATTCGAATTTCTAATTTCTAAATCTTTTAAACCCCTGTGATTTGTAATTTGGGATTTATTTAGAAATTCAACATTAGGACTTAGAGTTTGTAATTTTTGTGGAAGCACAAAAATTAATTGCCCTGTCATTTTTAGATGAATTACCAGAGAGTAATTTGTGTCCAAATCGATAATCAAAACTTTGGCGCGGCGGCGCACATCCGTTACCTTGGCACCGACTAAAAAACGCGCAACGTCTGCTGGTGCATTCGGAAAAGATTTATGCCAATCGTGCCCGACATCTGCAACTTCACGTCCTGGTAGCAAACTAGCTAACCCACGCTTAATCGTTTCAACCTCTGGTAGTTCTGGCATACCCCCATTATAATGGATGGCATGGAAAGCTTGCAGGATATACTTGGGGACAAAAAATTTACCCCGCCGGATGAGTTTTTGATCATCAAGGATTATGTGGCAAGGCGATACAAAAGTACGTGCACGATAAAATCGGAACGTAACACTGTGATCTTAAGCGTGCCCAGCCCCACGCTAGCCGCAACCATTCACCTGGAACGACAAAGTCTAATAAAAGCCTGCGGAATTGCCAACAGTAAACGCTTTGTAGTACGTTCCGGGGCATCTTAGGTTGTCGATTTAATATTGCTATTATCGCTTATCAATTTTGTATTTAATAGTAACCCTGTCGCCAAATAATTCTACGGCTCCAAAACCGCCCTTTTTGTCCAAAATAGATCAAACAGTTTTCGCAACGTAACTACGGTTACGCTTTGTTACTATTTGTCTATTTTGATCAAAAATCATCACTTTTGGCCTCGCAGGCTTATTTGGCAACAGGGTTAATACTTTTTTAGCGGATTATGAAGTCGCAAGCCCTCGATGTACAAAAAATCAGCTCCGTTCGCCGTCCAGAGTGTCGCGTTATGGGTTAAAGCTGTCGCGGCAATAATCGCGTCGCCCAGACTCATCTTTCTCAGCTGGCGCAGTTTAATCGCGCGTTCTACTATTTCGTCACTTAATTCTAAGTCGTATGACTCTTCAAATAATATGCTGAGTAACTGTAGTTCGTTGGCTGAAATTCGCGGGTAACCCAGCGCCTCGATCTTGGTCACTGTGGCATGGCTAATGTCGATTTCAGCGATGATCCGCTTTTCTAGCGTACCATTGGCTAGATAAATAAAGATGTTGCTATCAAGGATAATCACGCCAGTCAGTCCCGTCCGGGTAGCGGCCGGTCTTTGCGAATCTCGCGCTGCCAGGTGACCGGGTCTTTGATATCTTTGAAAGCACCGATTTCTTGCAATCGTCTGATAGCTTCTTGTATCCGTTTACGGTTTTGTTTTGGCTGTGGTACCGGCAGAGCAATCGAAGCTTTTTGCCCCAACGCCAGTTTGCCGTCTTCAATATATTTCTTTGGCACCCGCAGTGCGTACGAGTTACCGGTTTTGATGATGGTTGCTGTATAACTATTCATAGTAGTTACTATTGTATATACATCACTTATTAAGGTCAAGGCTTTTTGTACCCAACTCTGGCACCATAGACTTTCATCACTTTTTTTGGACTGACTACAAAACGACTTTGCTGGTCAACTTGTTGTAGTCAGTAATTTGAGCCTGGAATAGACTGCGTAGCGAGGACGAATTGCCGCCAAAGTTACCGATTTTTGTGCCACAAGTTGATGTCCATAAGCGCGAAAGCGAATCGCCACTGTCGTTCAATTCAAAGATGGTGCGCTGCCCCAGCGGGCACTGGCCGCGTTCGTCGTCAACTGTCGAACCCTTTAGCCTAACCAAAAATCCTGTGTTTCTAATGCTGCGCAAAAATATGTCGTACGCTTGTTTGGTATTAGCTTGAGTGTGCTGCTCTGCTACGTTGCCGCTATAGCCGTTAATTATGTCCAGTTTGCGTTGGAATTGATCGACAGAAATGCGAATAGCCTGGTGTTTGTCTTCGCCATTTACCTGGCCATCTACAGTCATGCTTACTGTCGCAAAAGAATCCGCATAAGAAGGCAGCGATTTAACTACAGGGCCTGAAGTAACCGGAGCTTTGGGCTTGCTGTGGCCGCCCAGAATTTTGATCAAACCAAAAAACAATAAAAATATAAAGATTACAAAAATAAGTAAATACCTGCCAAAACTTCGCTGCATAGCAATATTATCCCACACCTTGCTGATTTATGCAACTATTTTGCAGGCAGGCTTAGCTCATCAATTATTTTTATGGTTTTTGGTTTGATTTTGTGTAAGTTTTCTAGCGCCTTGGCCACAGATTCAATATCATCACAAACTACGTCGCATGTGGTAAAAACGAAAGGGTCCTTATAGTCATCTATGATTTTACCAAACATTTCTTTTGCCCCGCCATTAAATTTACCCCCTTTAGGCGCCAGTCCTATCACAGGTTTTTCGTAGTACTTAGCGATTAAAATTTCTTGTGAGCCACCCACGCTAATATCATTACTTAGATAAACTACCATAACATCCGCTTCCGCGATCATACGGCAATCTGCTCCAAAAACGTCTTCTGGCTTACCTTGATCAACATCATTCTTGAGTGGATCTAAATTTACCAAGCTAAGCCCAGACAATTCGGATAACTTCGCCACAAAATCATCACGCCAATGGTGTGTGCCAAAAACGGATTCCTTGCTGACTTTCCCCGCCACATAAATTTTTAGTTCGTTTTTTTTAACCTCTGGGAAGCGGCTTGGATCGGCTGCGTAGTATTCTGCCCATTTATCGTCTTTGGCTACTCCTAGCTCTGCCACATATGTTCTTTTGCTAAACGATCCGGCCTTTTTGCGCTTAGCTATTTGAGCTTTTTTGAGTTGTTCGGAGTCGTAACCAAGGCACGCCGCAAGCTGCTCCAGCGCCTCTGCAATGTCGGCCAGTTCGCCAATACCTTCGGAATCTTTTGGGTTAAACTCTCGCGCTTCTTCAATAATTTTATTTTTTAACTCAACCAGCAGTTCTTCGTCGTCTAATCTGCGATACTGCGGTTTTTGCCCAAGCTTGAGCATATTGTCATAAACCCCATCACGCACTAATTTATTAAGCCTAAACCATCTCATTTTTCGTCGTCCATCATCTTCTGCAATTCGCCCCAGTTTTGGCCGGTAGATACGTCTACTTTGAGTTTTACTGGCAATTTATAGGCGTTTTCCATCGTATCTTTTAGAATTTTGCCAACCTGCTCCGCCTGGTGTTTGAAGCATTCAACCAATATACTGTCATGAATTTGCAGCAGCATCCGCGGCTTTTCTGTAACCTGTTTACTGTCATCTGTAAACCGATCAAAGTGTTCCTGCACTTTAATCATGGCTATCTTCATAATGTCGGCCGCGCTCCCCTGCAGCGGCATGTTCACGGCGGCTCGGTAAGCGGCCTCTCGCACGGCAAAGTTAGACGATTTTACATCTGGCGTCGGGCGACGACGGCCAAGCAAATCTTCTACATAACCTTGCTTATCGGCCTGAGCACGAATTGATTCTATATAGTCTTTAAGTTTTGGGCGGATTTCAAAATAACGAGCAATAAACTTGCGCGCCGCGCCGTAATCCATACCCGTACCAACACTCAGACCATGTGGTCCCTGCCCATACATTATTCCAAAATTCACGGCTTTTGCCTCGTAGCGTTGCTGTTTGGTGACATCTTCCGGTTTAATTCCGTACACTAGCGACGCGGTTTGAACATGAATATCCACATCGTTATTAAACGCGTCAATCATCCCCTCGTCGCCAGACAGCGCGGCGGCCAGGCGCAGTTCAAACTGGCTGTAATCGGCACTGACCAGCAAATTGCCCTTACCTGCCACAAAACCGCGCTCAATCTGCTTGCCCAGTTCTGTTTTAGTCGGAATTTGCTGTAAGTTCGGGTCGGCGCTAGACAGCCGGCCAGTTGGCGCGATTGTTAAATTAAACGTGGTATGAATACGATTATTATCGTCAGCTAGTTGCGGCAGCACGTCGGCATAAGTGTTTTTAAGCTTTGAATATTCGCGGTGTCGGATAAATTCATCTACTACACGGTTTTTGCCGGCTAGTTTATTGAGCGTATTAACATCGGTAGACAAGTAGCCCGACGGTAACTTTTTGATACCTTCGGTTGGCAATCCAAGTTTTTCAAAAAATATCCGAGAAACCTGCTGCGGCGAATTTAAGTTAAACTCTTCATCTACCAGCCCGTAAATCGTTTGGGTAATATCGCTGATTTGTTCGCCCAGCTCAGCTGCGACTTTTTTTAAATACTTCGGTTCAACTTCTATGCCAGTATATTCCATGTCGGCTAGCACAGCGGTAAGCGGCCATTCAATTTCGGCCGCCAGTTTTTGCAAACTCGTATATTTTTTGAGTTCTTCTTTTTGATATTCGTATAAATCGCGGATTATGGCCATGAGTTCCGGAGCGCGGGCTATGAAATCTTCTGTTGGCAAATCTTCAAAGGCCACGCCTTCGTATCCCAAACTGGCAACCGCCAAATCCGTTAGGCTCTGAGCGCGCAGTAGCGGGTTGAGCAAAAAGGCAGCTATCAGTGCGTCGTGCCCGACTGTTCTAAATTCTAACCCAAGTCCTTTTAGCAGCTTCATGTCACTTTTTACGTCGTAGCCGATAAGAGAGTTTGTAGTAGATGGTTTATGGTTTATGGTTTTCCGAACAGCCGCGGGGCTGAGTTTGGTAAGGTCGAGCGTATAAATTTGTTTGTTGTCGCCAAGAATTAATACTTGTGGGTCAGCACCGTGGCGACCAGCGGCCCGTGAATGAATAAAAATTTTGCCCGGTGCTAGCTCGTCAAACTTTGGCAAGTCTTTGTCTGAATCAATTAACGTATTGCTGGGTAACTTAATTGTAGATTTTGTACTCTGAGCTCTGTATTCTGTATCCTGATGGTTGGCCTGCATGTTATCTGGCAAGTTTTTAATCAGGCTGCGGAATTCCAGGCGCTGCAGCAGCTTCAACAGATGGTCCGTGTCGATTTTACTGCCATCCATTTCTGATAGATTTAACTTCAAAGGCGCGTCGCACCAGATTGCAGATAGCTTTTTACTAAGTGCCGCCAGCTCGCGTCCGGCCTCTAACTTTTTGCGGGTAGAATCTTTTATGGCATGTAAGTTATCGTAAACACCGTCCAGTGTTTTGTATTGTTTTAGCAAATCCAGCGCGGTTTTTTCGCCAATTCCAGGCACGCCCGGGATGTTGTCGCTACTGTCGCCTTTTAACGATTTTAAATCCAAAAACTGCGTGGCCTTGATGCCGTATTTTTGCTCAAAACTCTCCGGGTGGAACTCTTCTATATTGCTAAAGCCTTTTTTTAGCGCATAAACTTTTACTCTGTGATTAACCAACTGCAGCATGTCCAGATCGCTGGTAATTAGCAGGGTTTCTAGGCCTTTCTTTTCTGCCTGGACGGCAAGTGTGCCCATAATATCGTCGGCTTCGTAATCGTCGAATTCGTAAAGCGGCCAAGAAAATGCCTCCAAAAGTTCGTGCAAAAGTGGAATCTGAGCGTAAAAATCTGGCGGCGGCGGTTTACGGCCCGCTTTGTACTCCGGATAAAGTTCTTTACGCCTGCGAATGTTGGTTTTGGGCTTATCCCAAGCAACGGCTACGTAATCGGGCTGGAGTTTTTTAATAAGTTCCAGCGACATTGCAGCAAAACCATAAACTCCGCCAGTAGGAATCCCATCACCCGTAGAAAGATTAGGCAACGCATAATAACCTCGGTAAAATACCGATTTACCATCAATCACCGCGAGTTTTTTGCGTTCAGCCACGATAATCCTCCAGCATTTTAATCGATGTTCCGCTCAAACTCACCTTTAGCAAAAACTTGTCGTTCGTCCAAAATTCGCTGGCCCCTGATAATTGAGCGGTTGCCAAGTGGATCGCGTCGACGTTTCGTAATTTAACCTTGGAATTTCTAATTATATCAGCGGCTCGCAAAGCGATAGCCTGGGTGGTCGGTTCAAACGAAATATGCTGCATAGACAGAATGGCGTCGCGCATTTGTTTTGGTCCGCGGCACAGAAGTTCAGTCAGAACGTAAGTGGATGCGACGGCCGATTGATCACCGGAATTCACAGAACTCAGCAAAGACCTTGCCTTTTTGCCAAACTGCTCATGGCCCTCCAAACCGTAAATAAAAATATTCGTATCAAGCGCGATCAACTTCGCATATCCCGAATTACATCTACCGGATCGCGTTTGTCTTTACCGCTCCACTGCCCATCAAACTTACCAAAGTAATCTACGATAGTTTTTTGCGGTTCTAGAGTTATTTTGCCATCGGTAGAAGTGCCTACCCGCAAATTATCGCCGGGTTTAATGCCCAAAATTATCCTTAACCGCTTAGGAATCGTAATTTGGCTTTTGCTAGAAAGTTTAACCGTACTCATAGTACTGAGTATAGTAAAGTCAAATAAAAAAGTAAAGCCAAATATACCCAACTTTACTTTCCATTATGTACTAGTAGTAAAAGATACTACCGAATTGGTTGCCAAGTATAAGTCAGTTCTACAGAACCATCCGGATGCGTCGTGTAGTGTCGATTATCCGTGACATCCCCGTACCCATACTGATTATCCGCCGGGTAATCCATAATGCACGTCTTCCATGTGTTCCATTTATCGTCGTAGGTATTATGCACTTCTTCTGTCCTCACCCAAACAGCCTCAACCTCCCGATTGCGCCAGCCCGTATGGGCTTCATTCACCTCTTTAAGTTGCTCAGATGCCTGCAATAACCGCGGATTAATTGGCAGTTCTGCTCCAGCGAGTCGCCGCATTTCCATATCATTGGGGTACCATTGAGCATCTATCCTAGCTTTTTGGATATCCAGCGCGCGTTCATATTCTTCATATTCTTCCGGGCTCAAAAGAATTGCTGTTTCTGGTGATGCCCCCGGCATTTTTTCTGGATCTTTTTCACTGAGTTCTACTGTCTTGGCTAATTGTTCTACGTCAACTACAGCTCGATAGCCAGGCGAACTCCCAAACCCACCAAACGACTCAAAATCTGGCTCGCCATCTCTGCCAACTCTTGCTGAATTGAAGTGTCTGCTATGCTCTCTCATCGGCTCGCCATCAAGATATGTTCCCGGACTGTGCAAATTATTTCTTGGATTAATGTCGTCAGGCAGCAACTCCGTGCCTCTTGCCTTTTCAGATGCTATTAGCGTGCCATATATGCCTTTTGTCATATGGCCAAATACGTCTATTTTTGCCGTTCGAACACCTAGAATTCCGATTGGAGGCCTACCAGAATCACCAGGTTCCATACCCTTATAAGAGGACTGCACGACTAACACTTTTTTTCCACCATCTTCATCATCAACGACAATAGTCTGAAAGTCCTCTGGCTTTAACCCGAACTGTTCGGCTAAAGCCATCCTAGTTTCTTCGACTAGTTTCTTCTTCTCAGGAGAAAGTTCGTCTAGTATTTTAGTCTCTTCCTCGAGAGAATAAACAAACTCCAGTTTTACTGGGATGTCACTAATCTTATCTGCCGATGGCGCCTCTAAATCCAGTTTATGTGCCGTGTGAGGCTCACTACTAGCTGGAACGACTTGCGGTTCGGGTGATTCGTATGTTGGGTCGAATAAATCTCCATCGCCGACCCGTGTAACCCTGCCTGCATCGATCTCATTCAAGTATCTGCCCGTTGGCGTGTCGTAAATATCATAATTATCACCTTGTTCCACGATTACATGCTGTGGTTTTGGATTTTCGCCTTTTGAGGTTTCTGCTTTACTCATAGTTCAACTGTTCCTTGATGTCTTAAGTTTTTTTATTTTGGAGTTTGTTATTTACGTTCATTATCGCACAGATGTCATAATCTGTCAATCCCATCGACTCGGTGCCAGGACGAATTACTACTTTATAAAATCTGGGTTTAGTCGGTTGGCCAGAAGTCTTTAACTACTTCGGTGTCTTCCATCACATCGTCGGTTTTACTGGACTTACGCAAAACCTCGCGTGCTCCAGACTTATCCAAAGGGGATGAGCGAGTGGTTTTATCTGATGAAGGAATAGTCGTAACTACGTCGACAGCAGAAAAATCACTCGATCGCTCATTTGGTGAGTCTGAGGATGCAAGGATTTTGCTTAAGTTCAGTTTGATAGAAATAATTAAAATTTCGGCTTCATCCGGTTGTTCGTTCCACAACGAGCGCACTACTTCCGGCGCGATACGAATAACTTGGCCGGCTTTGACAACCTCTACTTTATCGTCGAGTTTAACCTCTAACTCGCCGCGGATTACGTAAACAATCTCTTCCTGAGTTTTGTGTTTATGCCCGTAACCGCCCTTGCCTCCGGCGTACTGTGGCATCAACCGATGAGTAATGGCAACCTGCTCATTGCCAAGGTCTTTGGTCAAAAACCGCATCGCCCCAGGCCAGCCCTTGCCCGCAAAGCTGTTTTCGACTTCCGCGACTGTTACGATCGTATAATTACTCATGTCCTATTAATTTTAACATTCTCCACCACTAACTCCTTTATAAAACGGAAAAGCCCCGGACCTTTGCAGGCCGCGGGGCTTATTGAACGAACAAGGAGGTTCGCTATTCCCTTACAACATCCGCTGGAATCAGAGGAAGCCCTCCGGAAAAGTGTCGGGCACGCTGGCTCTGTCGGGCCGTGCCGCATCGGCGATCAGCAGCCCGACGAGCACGCCAGAGAACAGCGAACCGACCATCACGGCCTCGGTCAGCGGGTCGCCCTCGATCGGCAGCATGCCCGCGAGGGCGGTCGCCAGGCGCGCGCGGCGGTCGGCGTCGAAGCCGAAGTTCTCGAACACGGCGACGGCCAACGCCTCCGCGTCGGCGTAGCCGCTGAGGCGGTGCAGGCGAAAGAGATCGTCGGCCCGCGTTAGACCTTCATCAAGCTCAGGATCGCCGACGTTAAGCATTCCTGCTCACCTCCTTATAAATTGTCGTTCCAGACAGTCGAATAACCATCTTCGATTCTTATTATACAATAATCTTTTAATTTTTTATAATTTGTAATTTAGTTGATGGCATCATAAAAGGGAAAAGCCCCGCTTTCGCGGGGCCGTTGAACCGTACAACAAGGAGGTTCGCTATTCCCTTCCCTTCTACCGTTGCCGGCAGAAGAGAATGCTACTCGTGCGATCGTTGGTAAGCCGTTTCGTCCAGCGCGTAGAGCGTGAACGACACGAGCCGACCATCGAGATCGCGCTGCCACCAGGCTTCGAAGACGCTCTTGTCGTCGAGGCTCACGGCCAGCTTGTGTGTGAACAGGTCGCAAACGGCGTACAGATGCTCGCCGGGCTGCAGCTTGGAAACTGCGGCCCGATGAGAGCCGTTATGGATAACGTCGAGCTTGCGCCCAACTTTTCCACCGATCACGTCTTCGACGGGATCGTAGTAGCGATAGTTCCTGCCCATCACTTGCCTTCCGTGATGCAGCCGGCGTGGAGCAGTTCCACCCACAGACGGATGATTCCGTTCGGGGTGGTACGCACGTCCTGCAAGCTGGGCCACCAGTAGTCCGGCATCTCTTCGCGAACGACGCGGGCACCGGCCTGGCTGAAGTGAACGTCATCGAGTCCCAAGACCCGCCGCACGTGCAGGGGCACGTAGAGCGAGTTGGGAGTCGACGGAACGTAGACCTTGCGGTCGCCCACGTACTGGTCGAACTGGCCGCTGTCCACGAAGTGGGACAGCTGCTGCTGTAGCGATAGCGGGCGGTCGTCGGCGTTGAGCTCGGGGAGCTCGACTTCGACATACCGCTCGCCTAGGACCTCGCCCCCGTCGTTCAGACCGTACATCAGCTCGAATTGCAACTGACGCTCGGTGGGCTCGGTGCCTTCGGGACGCCCATAAATCAGGGGGTGCCGCCGGTCAGCCGGAGCCTTACAGACGCGCGATGATCCGAAGACGAGGATCGTCTCGAACCTTGCGCCAGCGCGCTCGGCCAGCTCGATCTGCTCTAGCCGTAGCTTTGTCCAGTTCGTGATCCCGGCGGGCCAAATGGCCACACCAGAAAACGAACTAGGGTTAACGATGCCCTGGTTGAACGACATCATCGGCAGCGGCTCCATGAGACCGAGCTTCTGCTCGATACTCACCAGCTGGTTGACGACCCACTTGGGATCGTGGCCAGCTTCGGCCAGAAACGGCTGGATCGACTCCGCGAAAACCTTCGCGGAAGCGACCTTGCGAAAGAGCACTTGCAACTCGTCTGCAGAAATGGAGGGCTGCGAGAGCCCCAGCATCTGCGCCAGGAGACGGAACTGCGACAGCTTGTTATTCTTATTCCAGCCACCGTTGATCCACCCATTAGTCGGGACGGGCAAAGTACTCACCTCCTTGTTGTGTTGTACGGGGCAGCTGTATTGCCACCTTCAACCATGTATTATATCACGTTTTTTAGTATTTACAAGGGTAGCATCTAGTGTGCTGGGGAGTGATTCTAAAAAAGGGTGGGTTCTGGTTTTTCTACTCGGTTTACCATAAATGCTACTTCTTCGTTCATATTTATTGGGCGAAGCTGGATGTGCGGATGGCTATTTTGAAAAACTCTAAAAACTTCGTCGGCAAAACCCTGCCCCACAGTCGGCACGTCTTCGAAATCCAAAACAATACGCTTAAATTTGTCCAAATCCACGAGCAGTCTTTTGGCCTGCGAGCGCGATATATAATCCACATCTTCTTTGTAAAGTTTGACTTTAATTTCTGTCACGTCAAAAGAAGTGCTGTCCGGATCTACTTTGTAATGCCTGAATATTGCCCCTAAATCACGCTGTGAAGCTGTGCTGATTGTGAACTTAACCTCTGTGCCGCGAACGCCTGTCTTTATTTTTTCTACAAAAATATCGGGAATCGTGTTGTCTACCCGCAAGCGATAACTGTGGCTTTCTAGTATAAAAAGGTCGGCCGCCCGGGAAGTAAAAAATATACCTTCCCCGGTGTGGCGTTCCTTCATGGTGGTAACTTTGCCTTTTATTAAATCCTGTATGGCCTCTAGTTCGTTATTCAAATTCCTTTGCTTCATTACGTTTCTAAACACGCCAATTCCTTTGTCTGACACGTTGAATTCCACGCTGTTGGGGCCGGCTTTTATACCTACGTTAATGCCTTTGGACCGGGAATGATCTATGGCGTTGTTGAGCATTTCTGTAAAGCCATAGCTAACAATATGACCAACGTTATCTGGCAGAGCTCGAAGGTTGGACACTTTTGTCTTAAAATCGGCGTAAACTTTGTCTTCGTTAAGGGCCTTGTTGTTGCTAAGGGTTGCTTTAGCGCGCTCGGACAACTTGTCTGCCTCTTCTGGCAAAGCGTACTTTGTCCAGCGACCCTTGCCCATTTTTACTAGGCGCGATTCTTGGACTAATTCGTTTATAAGCTTCGATACATACTGCCTGGCAGGATGATTGTTAAGCTCGTGCCTTATGTCAGCAACAGAAAAGGTCCGATGGTGCTTGGCCAGAAAAATAATTTCGTCTTTTGTATTACTAGTTGACATATGCTCAAGGGTCCTTTCTATGTCAACTGTTATTTTATTCTATGTAAACTTCTATGTCAAGTGAGTTTTTTGTCTATGTAAACTATCTATGTAAATTTTATAGATATTTTTGGAGGGCTTTTTGGGCGATACTCATAAACTCTTCTATGTCGTTGCCGTTGTTGGTTATAAAAATATCAGCTTTAGCTTTAACTCCGGCGGTATTTAAGGTTGCTTCGTCGCCACTGCGGTGCATTTCGGCTTGTTCTTCGGCTATAAATTCGTCGTAAGTTTTGTGGTCTTCCGGCCCGCGAGCGCGGGATTCAATTCGACTGTAGCGAATTTTTGGATCGGCATCTACCCACACGACTTCCCCGCCCAGATCATGCACACGGTCGGCCTCACCAGAATTGCGCAAGCTGGCAATAACTAATCCCCCACGGTTTTTGTTCTGGGCAATATATAAATCTTTTGCCTCATCTACCAAAACTCCCAAGCCGTGCAGTCTGCGCCACTCTGCGCTCAAATTTCGCAGATTTTCGCGCTCAATCGCAAGGCCGCGCTTCTTTAGCTCGCCGCGCAAAATATCGGTAACGGATACAAACAGCCAGCCGTGACGCTCGGCTAGCATTTGCCCCACGGTGTCTTTGCCCGACCCATTTGTCCCGCCAATCCCAATAAGTTTAATGGTTTGCATTACTTAAATAAGTGTACGGATACAGCGAACAAATGTCTAAAAATTACAGATTTGAAGATTCCATATTCTGAATTCGCCAACTCCTATTCGCTAATTCCTAATTAAGGTATTCGTGAAGTTTGCGGGTGTCTTTGTGCTTGCGTAGTTTAGCCAGAGCTTTGGCTTCGATCTGGCGAATGCGTTCGCGGGTGACGCTAAATTCTTGGCCTACTTCTTCGAGTGTATGACTTTTGCCGTCTTCTAACCCAAAACGCAGCTTTAGGATTTTTTGCTCGCGCTCGGTTAGGGTGCCTAAAATCTGTTTAACCTGTTCTTTTAACAGCTGCTCAGAGGCGGATTCGGACGGTGTTTTGCTTTCGTCGTCTTCGATAAAATCGCCCAGAACGCTTTCTTCTTCGTCGTCGCGCACACTGGCATCAAGACTAGAAATGTCTTGTTTGATCTTCATGATGTGTTCGACTTTGTCTACGTCCATTTCCATGGCGGCGGCGATTTCGTCGTTGGTGGGTTCGCGGTTAAGTTCTTGAGTAAGCCGGCGCTGAGTGCGCAAAAGTTTGTTGATTGTTTCTACCATGTGTACAGGAATACGAATCGTGCGGGCTTGGTCGGCAATGGCGCGGGTAATGGCTTGGCGAATCCACCAGGTAGCATAGGTACTGAATTTAAATCCGCGGTCTGGGTCAAACTTTTCTACTGCGCGCAGCAAACCGGTGTTACCTTCTTGAGATCGGAAGAGCACACGTATCAACACCATTCACTCTCGCGAATCTGGAAAGAACGAGTATGAGTGAAAAAAAA
>CAZUXR010000010.1:0-32396 GCA_964624785.1 uncultured Candidatus Saccharibacteria bacterium | reverse complement strand
TAGGCGTAACTAAGTACAACATTCTAAGGGGAGGCGTAGTCATAGCCCAAGTTAGTACTCCCGCTACCACTTACTCCAACACCGGCCTAACCGCCGCTACAAACTACTCCTACACAGTTCAAGCCGTAGATGCAGCAAACAACACCAGCGCCAACTCCAATACTGCTTCCGCTACCACCCAAACCCCTCCAGCAGACACCACCCCACCATCTACTCCAACCGCCACCGCCACCGCAGCCAGCCCAACTCAAATAAACCTGTCCTGGACCGCCTCCACTGACAACGCCTCCGGCATCAAAGGCTACAATGTCTACCGCGGCACATCAGCAACCACCATAACCACTAAAGTAAACACCGCCATCCTAACCTCCACCTCACTAGGCGACACCGGCCTAACCGCCGGTACCACCTACTACTACCAAGTAGAAGCTGTAGATGGAGCTAACAATGTAGCCAAAAGCGCTGCAACCAGTGCCATGACTCAAACCGCTTCCGCCGGCTGTACGCTAACATTGAATGCTGGGGCTAATATTGCATCCGCTGTTTCTAGTGCAGCTTCTGGCTCCATAATCTGTCTTAGTAGTGGTTCGTATAGTAACCTTACTTTGAGCAGTATTAGTAAGACGAGCATGACAACGATCAAGTCTGTCAGTGGGGCTGATAGTGTTAATGTCGGCGACTTACACTGGACTAATGTGTCCAATATTCATTTGGACGGGGTAACTTTCTCAGGAATTGGTTCAGGGTCGAGTATATCTGGCTCACATGACTTGCAGATAACCAACTCGATAGCTACCTCCAAAATACTATCGATTGACGTATCTACTTCAAATTCCAACATTCTTCTTGACCACAACCGTCACATAAACGTCAACCCACCTTGCTACACAAATAACTGTGTTGAAGGAAGGGTATCTATTACTGGTAGTGCTAGCTCTAGTGGAGTTACAATACAAAACTCCATCTTCTCTAGTGGGGATGCTGACGGAGTCCAGATAATAGCCGCAGGAGTTAAAGTCCTAAATAACGAGTTCACCGATATTAGCGCTCATGGTTCGGCCGCCCACAGCGATCCTATTCAGATACTTGGCGCTACAAATAGCGTTATAAGCGGGAACTATTTCCATGGTAACGACACTGGAATTATGGCCGCAGATAGTGCAACCAACCCCACAATTACCGATAACGTAATTGTACAAAGTACATATCCATGGCCAATTGTAGTTGCCGGTTGGAGCGGTGGTACGATTGAGCATAATACATTTCCAATTAGTAGTCAGTGTAATTACAGCATTACCTGCGGTACGCTCCATATTGTCTCAGGTAGCAGTGTGATTGTTCGTAATAACCTTACAGGAGTTAGGGATATACCAGCTGGCACCACTTCGGTTGAGGATTACAATGTTTACTCAAGTGGTTCTGCCGGATCTGGTGCCCATAACTTAGTTGGAGCACCTACTTATACGGGTGGCGCTTCGCCGACTTCATACGCCGGGTATGCTCTTGCTTCTGGTTCTGTAGGTAAAGGAAATGCTTCTGATGGTCTGGATAGGGGCGCCCGTTTTAGCTTAACCCCACCGATTCCTCCAACGCCTCCAACACCACCTACCCCCCCAACACCTCCGCCAACTACTGGCTGCACAGACACTTCCACCACCTGGCAGAACCAAACCATGGCCACCCAAACCGGCACCTTTACAGTCAACTTTGATGGCACCCCAGGAGCCACTCCAGTAAACTCCCTAACCGGCCTAAGCAACGGCGCAGCCGCTGCCTACACCGACCTAGCTGTCATCGCCCGCTTTAGCGACACCGGAGTCATAGACGCCATCAACGGCGCCGGCTACAGTGCAGCTACTTCAGTTCCATATACCTCTGGCACTAAGTATCACTTCCGCATGGTAGTTAACACTCCTGCCCACACCTACAGCATCTATGTCACTCCAGCCGGAGCAGCAGAAATAACCCTAGGTACCAACTATGCCTTCCGCTCCGAGCAAGCCACTACCTCCACCCTAAACAACATAGCTAACTACGCCCCTACCGGATCACATTCTGCCTGTGCGTTTAGTGTGACTACCGCCGACACCACCGCTCCAACTGTCTCTATTAGCTCCCCAGCAAGTAACGCCACCGTCTCCGGCACCATTACCGCTACCGCCTCCGCTGGCGACAATGTTGGCGTAACCGGCGTCCAGTTCAAACTAGACACCGCCAACGTAGGCGCAGAAGACACTGCCAGCCCTTACAACTTCACAGTAGACACCCTAACCCTAACTAATGGCTCCCATACCATTACTGCCACCGCCCGCGATGCCGCCGGTAACACCGCTACAGCCACTACCATCACCTTCACAGTCAACAACCCCGACACTACTAAGCCATCCACCCCAACCAACCTCACTGCCACCGCAGCCAGTCCAACTCAGGTAAACCTGTCCTGGAACGCCTCCACTGACAATATTGGAGTAGCCAAGTACAACGTCCTAAGAAACGGCGTGGTCATAGCCCAGGTCAACGCTCCGACCCTAACCTACACCGATACTACCGCAGCTGGTGGTACCACCTACTCCTACACAGCCCAAGCCGTAGATGCCGCCGGTAACACCAGCACTAGTTCAACTGCCTTCTCTGTAACAACTCCAACCCCTCCAGATACCACCCCACCATCAGTGCCATCATCCCCGACCTTGCTAGCCGTAAGCACCACCCAGGTTAATATGTCCTGGACAGCCTCCACCGACGCCTCTGGCATCAAAGGCTACAACGTCTACCGCGGCACATCAGCAACCACCATAACCACTAAGCTAAACACCGCAATCCTAACCTCCACCTCACTAGGCGACACCGGCCTAAGTGCTGGCACCACCTACTACTACCAAGTAGAAGCCGTAGATGGAGCTAACAACACCAGCAAAGGCAATGTAGCCATTGTTACTGTACCCGTAGCCGTAAGACTCGGTGACTTCACTGGTGCTGCCAACGGTGGACCTGACGGCAAAGTAGACACTGCCGACGTAGTCTACTTTGTCCAGCGCTACGGCCAAACCACCGACCCAACCCAAAGAGATCGCACCCTAGACCTAAACGGAGACGCCATAGTAGACACCGCCGACATGATCATCCTCATCCAGAATTACAAACAGTAGACTAAAGTCGTTAAGCGTTCAACTGTTTACTTTAAGGAGTGAGACAGGTATAATTTTGGATAAGACTGAACGGATTATTAGCCTACGGGCTACCGCAGGATAATAAGGAGGCATGTAAAATCATGTCAAAAACAGCTATATCAATGGATGAACTGCTAGAAAGCAGTTCTGTCGAGAAAATCAAAACAGGTGACGTAGTAACAGGTGTTGTTACGTCTGTGCGCAAACACGAAATTTGGGTCGACTTGGGCGCAAACGGAATAGGCGTTATCTTTAGGCGCGAAGTGGGCGGAGGCGACATAAAAGAAGGCGAAGAAATTACCGCCAGCATAGTGGATCCAGAAATGGATGAAGGTTACGCGTTGCTGTCCATGAAGCGGGCCGTCAAAGATCGCGGTTGGGGCGAGTTGCAACGTTTGTTCGAAGACCAAGAAATTGTAGAAGTAATGCCGTATGATGCAAATCGCGGTGGACTGCTGATCGAACTGGAAGGAATTCGCGGATTCTTGCCAGTTAGCCAGCTGGCAGCCGAACATTACCCAAGAGTTTCTGATGCCGATAAGGACGAGATCCTAACCAAACTCAACAGCTTGGTTAATAAAACCTTGCGAACCCGAATCTTGGACGTTAGTCGTAAGGACAACAAACTGATATTCTCTGAAAAAGAAGCGATTCGTGATGACATGAAGTCGCAACTAACTAAACTTAAAGTTGGTGAAGAAGTAGAAGGTGTTGTAACCGGAATCATCGACTTTGGTGTATTTGTAAGCGTAGATGGGATCGAAGGCTTGGTTCATATTTCTGAAATATCCTGGGAACGAGTGGAAGATCCGCGCAAATACGTTAAAGTTGGTGACAAAATCAAGGCTAAGATTATAGCTATCGACAAAGACCGCCTAAGCCTAAGCATTAAACAGATGAGCGATGATCCTTGGTTGGACGAAGTTAAAAAGTTCAAAGTGGGACAAATGGTAGAGGGTCGCATTACTCGAATCACTCCGTTTGGTGCGTTCGTGCAACTGTCGCCTAGTGTAGAAGCTTTGGTCCATGTGTCCGAAATGAGCGACGACGAGAGTATTGACCCAGAGAAACTCTTTAAGCTAGACGAGAAGAAGCAATTTAAAGTTCTAGAAATAGATACCGATAACCGGAAGATTGCGCTAAGTCTAAAAGACGTTAAGTAATTATGTGCGGTAAGAAAGGAGTAGTATATGGCCCAAAAAATAGAAATCGACGACTATGTAACAGTTGGCGCATTGGCCGAGCTGCTTTCCTTACCTGCATCACAAGTAATTGCTGAACTCTTTAAAAACGGTGTTATGGCCACCGTTAACGAGAAAATTGACTTTGAAACAGCTCAAATAATTGTTGGTGAACTTGGGTTGGAGGTAGAGTTAGCCAAAAAAGATCATACTAGCGCTCAACCAAGACAAAAGCAACAAGCTAGCGACAAAGCCGTTGCTCGTCCGCCAGTTGTGGCGATGATGGGGCATGTTGACCACGGCAAAACCAGTTTGCTGGACGCTCTACGCGGAGCTAAAGTTGCTTTTGGGGAGGCGGGCGGGATTACCCAGCACCTATCGGCTTATCAGGTCGAACATAAAAATAGGCTAGTAACCTTGCTAGACACTCCTGGCCACGAGGCCTTTGCAGCCCTGCGCGAGCACGGGGCTAATTTAACAGATGTAGTTGTAATTGTAGTTGCCGCCGACGATGGCATTAAGCCTCAAACAAAAGAGGCTATTCGTTTTGCCCGCAACAGCGGCGTAAAAATTATAGTAGCCGCAAATAAAATGGACAAAGCAACAGAGGCTGACTTGAACAAACTCAAGCAGCAACTATCCGAAAACGAACTTATGCCAGAGGATTGGGGCGGCGATACTATTGTCATGCCGGTATCCGCAAAAACTGGCGCGGGGCTGCCGGAACTAATGGACATGGTTTTGCTGGTTGCCGATGTGGAAGAGCTAAAAGCCGATAAAGACGGTCCAGCCCGCGGGTTAGTTATTGAATCTCACATGGAAACAGGCCGCGGCTGCGTGGCAATCGCCATGGTAGAACAAGGTACCCTAAAACCAGGTGATTTTATAGTGGCTGGTTCTACTTATGCTAAAGTTCGCAATCTAGAAACAACTGACGGAAAAACCCTTGCCGAAGCCGGTCCATCCACTCCCGTTATTATTACCGGCTTAAAAGGTTTGCCGGATTTTGGCGATGAGTTCGAAGCAGTTGCAAACGAGAAAATCGCCCGTGATAAATCAGCAGCAACGGACCAGCAAAAGCGCATGGGTGGTTCGTCCTCGGCCACAACCAGCAGTGAGCTGCTTAGAATTATTAATCAGAGCAATAAGTTGAGCGAATTTAACGTGCTTGTTAAGGCTGACGTGCAAGGTTCATTAACTTCTGTGATCGATAGCCTTAAAACCTTAAATACCGATGAAGTCGCTGTTAGAATTGTTGGCTCTGGTGTGGGGGTGATTAGCGAAAACGATATTCATACTGCCACAACCTCTGGGGCTATAATCTACGGCTTTCATGTTACTTTGCCATCTAGCATCAAGCGCCTTGCCTCGCGCGACCAAGTGCCAATTCGTTTGTACACTGTTATTTATGAACTATTGGATGACGCTAAGGCCGAACTTACCAAACTACTTGCTCCAGAAATTATAGAAGAATCCTTAGGTGAACTAACCGTAAAAGGTATATTTAAAATTGCTAAGACCGAAGTTATTTGCGGCGGCGAAGTCACTGCTGGCAAGCTAGGCGTTCCGGCGCTCGCCAGAATTTATCGAAAGAAGGAACTAATTGCCGACAAACTGGAAGTCATTAGCCTAAAACGCGGTCCACAAGAAGCCAAAGAAGTAATTCAAGGAGAAATGTGCGGCCTAAGCTTTAAATCTGCTAAGCGAGTCGAAGTCCAAGAAGGCGACCGCATAGAATTCTACAAAGTAGAAACCAAAACCCGCACCCTATAAGTTTATTGTATATTGAATATGTTTGTGCTAATGTTCAATCAGTTAAGCAAAAACAAAATGCACGAACAAACAAACGGCTACAAGTCACCTGAAGTAGAGGAAGTTAATCTTCCGGCTCTTTGGCGTGGGCAGGAAATCGTGGTGGTAAAAGTTCACACTAATGCTCGGGGCGAACAATTCGCTCGCATAAAAGGCGGTAGTAAAACCAAACATTACTATATTCCGTTGAGTCAAATTAAACTTAAAGAATAGGTCTGAGAGTTAAAAAATGAGCGAGAAACCTCCAAAAAAATCACAGTCTGAAACCAAAATGGTGGAGTGGGGAATGGAACGTGTTTTGTGGCGCGGCAAAGGGGAAACGTTAATCGAAGTGCATGAGGATAGTAATGGTAAAAGATCGGTCAAGCTAGAGGGCCACGATGAACTAGTCCCAGAGGAAGATATTGAATACCTTGGAGCGGTCGCGGTTTCGGAAGATTCGCAAGGTGATGTGGAACATCCGGTAGTAGGTCCGGCAGAACGGGGTGATCCCTATGCGGCTTCAGTCCCGTTCATGGTTACGAACGAGATGAAGAGGCAGCTTCGTAATCTTGGTGTTACACCAGCAACATATAGGGGGATGACACCAGAGCAAGCATGGGAAAAAATCAATGCTGCCAAAGCAACGGAAGCTAATAGTGAAGAAGAGAAGAGTTATTTGGGAATAGGGACTAGATTAAGCAGACGCGGGGTCGGTGGTTATAAAATTGTTGGAATGTCGTTGCGAAAAGGTCGTGAGAAATATTTAATACAGAAAAGAAATCCCGACGGAAGCCTCCACTCAGGTACGAGCGAGTACGTAGACCAGCTCCCTGATCTGATAGAAGAAGGTGTTAAGTGGAGTTTAGAAATCGAACCAAGCGACGAGGACAAGGCTAAAGACGACGAGAAATCTGGGAAAGAATTATTTAAACCTGGGCAGCAGGTAAAAGTTGTTATAAACGGCGAAGAAAAAACCGGAACAGTAGTTCAGACGGAAGAAAGAGATGTAAAGGATGGCGGTAAGAGAAAGGTTGTTGTAGTTCGGGTTGATGGGAGCGATAGGTCGATACCGTTTTGGAGGGTCGATAAATGGAATCCAAAGGGCGGGGTGGATCCTCATGAATCAGCAGAGGATAACTCGGAGGAAGTAGCAAAGACCGGTCAAGTCGACAATTACAATCATCTAAAAGGTGGTTGGCTGGATCCTAGGCGCATTCAGGATTTGCGTGGTAAATTTCATGAACTAGTAGACAGGGAAGAAAAACCGCCGCGAGGTATTGATGCAAAGACGGCCGAGCATTACAAAAAAATAGTGGAAACTCGGGCGTTAGAAACTTTACTCAGTGATGAGATAAAAAGAATAACTAGAACCGCGCAAGACCTAGCCGCGCGGTATCCGGATATGAAGAATCTAAAAATTCCCGAACTCCCCTCAGAAGAGGTTAAAGGCCAGTTGCTTGCCATGCTTGACTTTGACGATAGCCAGCTAGAGAAAATGAGTAGTAGCATTGACCGCAAATTCGCAGTCGGTCAGGAAGTTGTTCATAAGACGGGGGGCAAGATACAAAGAGGCTGGTATGTAGAGAAGTTCCAGGACCTACCGACCGGAGAAACCAAGGTATTTATTAAAAACGCTAAAGGCGACGAACATGCAGTGCTCCAGGATAAATTACTAGAGGAACAGCCAGATGTATCTTTAGTCGTCGAAGACAGAGAGAATCGTGCGCCGATTGATGAGCGCACAGCGCTAGAATTGCTTAGTTATGCGGACGTTATCTCTGGGGAAGAGCTAGAAAAAGCAGTTGCAGCCAATGCCTCAAAAGAGGGTTACAAGCAAACTCTAATAGATCTAATGCAGGAGCACGGCAAAAAGGAAGTGATGTCTCAGGCTGCCGAACTTCGCAAAAAGTGCCTGGATACGCTTAAAGAACTCGGTATCGAACCTACGAAATACGGCGAAAGTATTAGCTGGGCTCTTTGGGATATAACAAAACAGAGCTATTTAGCAAAGCATCCTGAAGAATCGGACGGAAGTAAGTACAAATTGGGGTATCCGCTAGCCCAGGACCAAAATGGTGCGGAATTGCTCCAAGAGATCATCGATCGGCATGTTGGCTGGGAAATAATGTCTAAACATGACGGCGAAGAAAACGCGCCTATTAATTTATCGACCGAGGCTACCAATGAAATCCTAAAAATATTAAACGAAAGTGAACGTAACGAGAGCGGACAGCTCCACTCTTACGATTTAGCTAAGGTTGGCAGGGTAGTTAGGGAATTGTTAGCTCAGGC
Source organism: uncultured Candidatus Saccharibacteria bacterium (assembly GCA_964624785.1). GTDB lineage: Bacteria > Patescibacteriota > Saccharimonadia > Saccharimonadales > UBA10212 > CAZUXR01. The sequence goes on along the minus strand of CAZUXR010000010.1, from coordinate 23,959 downwards.
TATCCCACCCGAGAACGAATCACAACAATTCTTCCCACCCGAGATATTCCCTGGCATGGAGGTTAGCGTAGATGTGGGCAACGGCGAATTCGTTAAAGGTTGGCATGCTAAGAAATGTTACAAAAAAGACGATCTAATTTATATTAGAGTTGAAGAAACCAAGACTGGTAATAAGCGTGATATTTTAGCGGACGATCTAGTAGAATGGCAGGCTAAAGAGACCCCAGAATTTTTCCCACCAGAATTTTCGTATGGCAAAGAAGTGAAGATTAAAATAGGTGATCAAGTCTATGAAGGTGCGATAGCCCGTAAATGTTTTAAAAAGAACGACAAGATATATATAAGGATCGAGGACCCAGCAGGTAAGATATTCGATATTTCTTACGAAACCCTGGGGGATTGGCAGGCCCTCAGCGTAAATTCAAGATATGAAGGCGTAAAGTTTTATGAACCTTTGCCTGAAAACCTTAAGCAGGGAACGGAAATTGTAACTTTCTACCCCGATGGTCGAGCGGCAAATGATGAGATGTGGCACACCAAAGCTTCTTTCAAAAAAGGCGGTAATTTATATATAGAAATAACCGGTCCAGGTAATCAGAAGGATGCTGTTCCGTACAAAGTTTTAAGTGATTGGCAAAAACGCGCAGCTAAGTTATCCCGGAAGCAAAGGGAAGAGGAGCGAAGGACTGAAGGCAAAAATTCGGACGCCGACAATAAAGATCGACTAACTCCGGCCGATATAGCAGAGGTAGTTGCTGGTATATTCGTTCCAAAGAGAGTTATGGATAAGGCAGCTGAGGCGAAAGAAAAAGCTAAAGAAGGCGGGTCTAAGCTCGAGCAAAAGCACAAAAAATTTATGATTTGGCTAAAAGCCGAAGATGTCCCAGAAGAAAAGAGAAAAAAAGAAAAAGCAAAACGCCACGCTAAATTAGCGGGAAGAGTTATGTTAGTTACTACCGTTGCGCCGTTTATACTCTAGGTTTTCATTGGCTATAGATAAAATAATGCAGGTTAGATACAATGAACGAGTAAGGTAGGTAAACAGCATGTTTCAATTAGACGATAATTTACTGCAAGAGCTTGGGCTGGGGAGTTTGCCTCCGGCAGAAAAGAATAAGATGCTGGCGCATATTTACGAAACTCTTGAGCTTAGAGTCGGCATGCGTTTGGCCGAGCAAATGAGCGACGATCAACTAGATGAATTTGAAGGTTTTATCGACAAAAACGACGAAGCTGGTGCGCTGCATTGGCTAGAAACCAACTTCCCGGATTATAAAAAAGTCGTGGCCGAAGAGCTAGAAAAGCTAAAAGCAGAGATCAAGCAGCAAGCTCCGGCCATCGTGCAGGCAACTATGACCGAGCACCAAGCATCGCCTGGCAATAATGATGGTTCGCAAACCACCCAATAATTTAGTTCGGGTAACCTCTTAGAAAGTCTGCACCGCTCATTGTGCGTCCACTGGGTCCTATTAATTCCAAAACCTCTAGCCATCCAGGAGTACATTTTACTACCAAAGATCCGTCAGAACCGTCCAGGGCTACTCTGGCGGCGGTGATTACTACCTCGTGTCCATGGAGTATTGTGCGGCTTTTGGGGAACCCGGTGTAAGCTCGGATCTTCCGCTCAATCACGTCCGCCGGCTTAGCCCAATTAACTAGACCGTCCTGTTTTTTGATAAGACTAGTTATACTTACCTGGTCATTGTCTTGGGGTCTTGCCACAATGCTGCCGTCTAAAATTCCCGGCAAAACCTCTATAAGCATACGTCCACCTAGTTCTAATAATTCGGATGCTAATTCTGGCTTTGTTTCTTTGCCGGTTAGGGCAACTTTGCTCTGGGCAAAAACCGGGCCAGTGTCCATTCCGGCACTTAAGCTCATAATACTGACCCCGGTTTCGTTCACACCATCCAGTATCGCCTGTTCAATTGGCGTAGGCCCTCTGTATAGCGGTAAAAGGGATGGGTGAATATTAATAATCCCGCTAGGGAAGAGGTCGATAATTTCCTGCGGAATAATCTTCCCATAAGCTACTAGAATTGCCGCTTGTGCGCCAAAAGATTTAACTTCTTCTTTGTGGCTCAGCAAGTCGGAGGGTGTTAATACCGGTATTCCGTGTTTTGACGCTACTTCCGCGATTTCTAGTTTACGACTGCTTCTTGAGCGGCCTTCGTGGTAATGAGATATAACTGCAACAACATTATAATGATGTGCGATTAACATTTTAAGCGTAAGCGGTTCGGTGGATTTTAGGCCGGTAGCTAAGCGTTCGTTACCGAAAAATACCAACCTGGTATCTCTTGCACCAGCCAGCCTGCTCTTCTGTGGGACAGAAGACACCGCTGGCTTCTTGGCTATTTTTGGCTTGCCACTTTGCGATGCGCGCTCGATGTATGTCATATACACCTCACTTGCGCTTCGCAGTGGCGCACCAAAACTAGCCTAAGTGCGAAAAATACCAGCTTTTTTGACTTGTTCATAGGGCAGTTTTTTTAATTTTCCTTCCTCGGTAAGCGTAAAGAATGCCGTTGGATCGTCATCGATATGGTCTACAAAAACCTTGCCGTTAGTATGGTCTACTTCGTGCTGTAGTACTCGTGCTAAGAAACCTTCCGCTCGCACGCGTATTTCTTCGCCGTTTTCATCTAGTGCTTTCATACGGATTTTTGTATAGCGGGGAACGCGGCCGTAAACTCCGTTTACGCTCAAGCAACCTTCATAATCATTTTCTATGTCGCCCTCTAATTTTGTTATTTGGGGATTGATGAATACGTTAAATGACTTGTCGTCTTTGTTGTCAAAATTATTACGGATGACGATAATTCTAACGGGTTCGTCGATTTGAATAGCGGCGAGTGCTACGCCAACTTCGTGCTCTCGGCTGGCTTCCCAATCGAGCGTGGCGGCTTTCATATCTTCTATAATTTGACGAGTTTGATCTGTAATAATTCCAACACGTTTGCTGCTGCTACGCAGATGGTCGTTCGGAAGGGTAATAATTTGGTCTTTAGCTGACATTATAAATAGTATATAAGACTTTAGTTAGCATCGTCTATAGAAGGTCGGCCGGGTCCAGATTAATCATCCAATCACTAGGTACGACTTTAGCAAGCTGCACTAAGTGGTCCCTGCTTTTGCTTTTAACTACAATTTGCCAATAATAATATTTACCGCGACGAGCATAAAAACTAGGTGCTGGGCCGATAACTTCTACGGGCAAATTTTCGGCTAGCAGCAATTCTCGCAGGTGCATCGCTGCTTTTTCTGCGCCTGCTTCTGTGGCCCGTCTGCACGATAACTGCAGCAAGTAACTAAACGGTGGGAACCGGAACTTTTGCCTGTCTTTGAGTGCATGTTCGTAAAACTTAACCCAGTCTCTTTGGCAAGCGCTTTGTACCACAACGCTGCCAGGTTCGTAGCTTTGCACTATCACATTGCCTTTACCATGCCCGCGCCCAACCCTGCCAATTACCTGATAAAGCAGTTGGAAAGTGCGTTCCTCGGATGTAAAATCTGGCAAGGCTAGAGAAGCTTCTGCAGAAATTATTCCAACTAGCCCCAGTTTAGGCAGATCCAATCCTTTTGCTAGTAGCTGGGTGCCCACCAGGATATCGATCTTACCTGTATGCATCTGACTGTACAGATCGTTAACATGCTCGCCAGCAATATTATCGCTATCAAAACGCTGAACTTTGTAGCCAGCAAAGAGTTTGGCGACCGCTTCGGTTAGGGCTTTCGTGCCAATATTTTTATAGATTATGTCATTGTTGCCGCATTCTGGACATGCGGTGGGAGGTGTTTGTTTATGCCCACATATATGGCAGCGTACGGTGTGGTCGTCGCGGTGGTAAACCAGCGGAACATCGCAGTGTGGGCACAGCAGTTGCCATCCGCAGGAGTTACATAAAACTATTCGAGCGGACCCGCGCCTGTTTAGGTAGATCATCACCTGTTTTTTAGCCGACAAAGTTTCATTAATAGCGGTGATTAGCTGATTAGATAAGTGTAGATTTTTACTAAAGTTATCTTTATTTTTTAGATCAATAATATCGCAATTAACCTCGTGGGAGTGGTCGCTTACAGCAAGACTGGTCATGGAAACTACAGCCCGGCGCTCGTGTGCCAAATAATAGTCGGTTATTGTAGGGGTGGCGGTGCCTAAAATAACTTTTGCTTGTGAAAGTAAACCAAGCTGGCTGGCAACCCGGGCAGCATGATATCGGGGCGACTGATCTTGTTTATATGCTGGTTCGTGCGCTTCGTCTAGCACTATCAGTCCAAGATTATGAACGGGGCTAAACAATGCAGATCGGGGACCAATTATAACAACTGGCTCCGAAGATTCTAAAATTGTTAACCATATCTTTTTGCGCTCAGAAACAGATAGGCGGGAGTGTAATATGAAGGGCTGTTTATGCAAAAATTGCTTGGCCGCAACAGCTACCTGGGCGGTTAAGGCAATTTCCGGAGTCAGAATCATTACTGAGCGGCCTTTTCCTATAGTTTCTGCGGCTAATTCCAGATATACTCTGGTTTTTCCACTGCCCGTATGGCCATGCAGCAAAATTGTGGTGCTAGGGTTTGAGCGAATCTCTTTAAGGGCATTAACCTGGCTGTCAGTAAGTTTTTTTTCTAGTTCAAGCTGAATCGGGGGTGCGCTTAGCAGCACGGGTTCTTCCTCGGTCTTGCTGGTCCGGATTGTCGGCTTTGTGGGGGCAAATTGCTTTAACGATTCGCCTAAAGTACAAGCATAGTATTCACTTAACCAGCGGGCAAGCTCCAGCAAATGCATAGGTAGCGCCTTAGAGCTAACAAGCGTTCTGACTTCTTTGCAGGCAAAATCGGGCTTATCTACCTCGCTAATAATAAAGCCCGTTACCATCCGTTGTCGCAGTGGCACGGTGACCACGCTCATTATATCCAGCGGTTTTTCGGAAAAATAAGTTAACGGGCTGCCGCTATGGTAGCTTCCGCTTGCAAGTAACACCTGGTAGTAACGCATGTTTTAATTCTAATCCTATAGCTGTAATTGTGGAAATTCAGTGCGTCAAACTTTGTGATGTGTGAGGTCCGTCCTTACACATCACAAAGTTGCGAAGTTAGGTTTCGGGACGGCATAATATGGGTTATAAATTAAAGTTGTTGCAAAGATTAATTTTTTCGAGGTATACTGGTCGTTGTGAGGATAACAATAAAGAGCTTATGTTAGATACATTTATTACTTCAAGAGTTCGCCGCAAAATTATTGTCGTGTACGCAAAGTACCCAGACTTTAAAACGCACGTTCGCGGCTTGGCAAAGCTCATCAAAGAAGACGCTGGTAATATTCAGCGCGAATTAAAGCGCTTAGAAAAAATCGATTTCTTAATTTCTGAACGCCAAGGCAACACCAAGATTTATTATACCAACAAGAACTTTCCAATTTTTAAAGAACTGCAAAGTATAGTTTTAAAATCACAACGGGCTGCCGCTCAAAAACGCCGTAAAATTTAATTCAACTCTAGCGCTAATACCTGCAAACATACAAGTAATTTCCGGGCATTTTAAAGTTTTGCAAAATCCTATCTGTTAGGTTACAATACTACAGATATGATCCAAGTTACCCGCAAAGATTCTAAAGAATCTACAGAAAACCTATTGCGAAGATTTAGCCGCAAAGTTCAGCAGTCTGGCGTATTAGCCATTGCTAAGCAAACACAGCATTTTGAAAAGCCTATGAGCAAGCGTGATCGCCGCAAAAAAGCTATTGTGCGCAGACAACGTAAAAATGCTAAAATCAAAAAGCTAAAGCTCGGACGATAGGGAGGATGAACCAAACTCTGTATTTAACCGGTTGCAAAAGCGGATGCTACAAAGCCGCCCTGTATATAAATGCTGTAGCTATAATTCAGGTTAGTCTTAATTAAGGAGAGGTTTTAAGATATGCAGGAACAAATAGAAAAAGATCTAAAAGCCGCGATGCTTAGCGGTGACAAAATTAAGGCCGAAGTCTTGCGCGGATTAAAAAACGCCCTCCAATACGAAGCTGTAGCGGTAGGAAACGATGACCGCTCGCTTTCGGACGAGCAGATTCAAAAAGTCCTGGCACGAGAAGCAAAAAAGCGCCAAGAAGCAGCTGACTTATATAAGAACGCCGGCGAGCAAGAACGAGCATCTACAGAACTATCCGAAAAAGAAGTCATAATTGCCTATTTGCCACAGCAGCCATCCGAAGAAACTATCCAGCAGGCAGTAAACGAAGAGGTATCTAAGCTAGATAATCCAACGACTGCTGATATGGGGCGTATTATCGGTGGGGTACGCTCAAAGTTGCCCTCATCGACCGATGGTTCTACAATTGCGAGATTAGTTAGACAGGCGTTAGATCAGAAATGATAATAATTTTAGGTACTCCCGGCGCAGGTAAAACAACTCAAAGCCAGCTATTAGCGAATTATTTAGGATGTCCGTGGTTTTCTATGGGCGGACTTATACGCGATAAGGCAAAAGGTCATGCGCGCGAAGAAATGCTAGAGGGTAAAATTATCGAAGATAAAGATACTTTGGATATATTAGCCGAAGCTTTGGCGCCGATTGATACGGCTAATCAAGAGTGCATTGTAGAGGGAAATCCACGCAGTATACCCCAGGCGCAATGGTGGGTTGATCAAATAAATGCTGGTGAGGTGAACATAAGAGGAGTTATTCACCTAGTGGTTGCCCCTTCTGTAGCAAAAGGTCGACTAGACAAACGAGGCCGCATAGACGATGGTGACGGAGAAGTTATCAATAAGCGTTTTGAGGAGTATCACAACTCTATTAATCCAACATTGGATTATCTGGAATCTCATGGTGTAAAGGTGTACGAAATTGACGCTGGCAATTCGATTGAACAAATAGCAAAAGATATACATAAGGCACTGGGAATTGATAATAAAAAATGAGGCCGAAATCAGAACCCGAAATCGAGTTGATGCGTATTGGTGGGCGTCACTTGGCTCAAATTTTAGATTTGCTAGCAAAAGAAACTAAGTCGGGCGTTAAGCCCACAGACCTATCGGCAATTGCCCGCAAAGAGATTAAAAAACGAGATTTGCAGCCAGTTCTGCTTGGTTACGAAGGTTTTCCAGACGTAATGTGTATATCGGTTAACGATGGAATGGTACATGGAATACCGTCAAGCAAACCCTTTAAAGAAGGCGACGTAGTCAAGCTGGATCTAACGGTGGGATATAAGGGTATGATTGTTGATTCGGCTATTACTACTATTGCTGGGGCCGCAGAACTCCCGGAAGACATTAAACGCTTAATAAAAGGTACAAAAGAGGCGATGGAGGCTGGGATTAACGCCGTTCATGGAGCTGGCACTAGAGTTGGTGATATAGCTTCTGCTGCTCAAAAAGTTATGGACCACTATAGCTTAGGAGTGGTTAGAGATTTAGTTGGGCATGGGGTAGGCTACGAAATTCACGAAGCGCCTAACGTGCCAAACTATGGAATAGCTGGGACGGGGCCGGTACTGCAGCCAGGAATGACGATCGCAATAGAGCCGATGGCTACTTTGGGTGATTGGCAAGTCAAAACCTCGAAAGATGGCTGGACGATCGCCAGTAGGGATGGATCGTTGACCGCTCATTTTGAACACACCGTTCTAGTTACTGATAACGGTGTAGAGATACTTACGTCCTTATAGTAATTTTTTCTAAGAATCTGGTTTAAGCTTATGCTATACTTCGAAGTGAAAAGATATAATAAAATAAATAAATACTAATGAGCGAAGAAAAACTATCATATTTTGTAGGATTAGACATTGGTACCACTGCTACGCGCTGTGTGGTTGGCGAGCTGTCTCATGATTCAGGCCTACCAAGTATTATTGGTTTTGCGTCTGCAGAAGGCGGTGGTCTTAGAAAAGGCAATGTTGCCCATGTTGACGAGGTAGCCCAAACTGTCGTAAAAGCTATTTCTGAAGCCGAACGTATAAGCGGCCGCGAGATTAAACAAGCCACAGTTAATATTAACGGTGCACATGTACAGGGCATAAACTCTAAAGGGGTTATCGCCATAAGTTCTCCTAACCGTGAAATTACTATCGATGATCGGGCGCGCGTAGAAGAGGCCGCCACAATTGTTCAGCTACCTGCCAATAAGGGAATCATCCAGGTATTTGCCAAAAATTACCGGCTGGATGGCCAGGAGAATATTAAGGACCCAGTTGGAATGCACGGTGTTCGCTTGGAAGTAGACACCCATATATTGGTAGCCTCCACCCCTGCGCTCAAAAGTATCGAAAATGTACTAGATAAAGCAGAGTTAAAAGCCTCTCACCGTACCGTAACTAGTCTGGCTGCAGCAGAGGCCGTACTAAATCGTAAGCAGAAAGAATCGGGAGTAGCGGTTGTAGACATAGGCGCTGCCACCACAAATATAGTCGTGATCGAGGATGGAGAGGTGGAGCACATTGCGGTAATACCGATAGGTGGCTCGCATATCACCAACGATCTCGCTATCGGGCTGCGCACAGATCTAGATGTGGCTGAAATTATAAAAATTAAACATGCTAGTTTATCTCCGTCCGCCCACGGTGAGACAAGTTTTGTAAAAAATGGCGAAGAGCTGCGGTTTGACCGTGAGACTTTGCGCATTATTGTCGGTGCTAGGGTAGAAGAAATACTGGAGTATGTAGATCGCGAGCTGAAGAAAATACACAGATCCAAAAAATTACCAGGTGGAATCGTACTAGTTGGCGGCACGGCCAAACTGCCTGGTCTAGTGGACTATGCTAAGGAAGTTATGGAATTACCAGTCCGTGTTGGTAGCTGGAAGCACATAACTAAAGTAGTTGACGGTATGGATGAACAAATTTTTACATCGGCTGTTGGGCTTATGATCCTTGATATGCTGCTTGGGCCACCCCAATTTAGCCACTTCACCGATACTCAGCCAGGAATACTACAAGGCATAAATTCATCCCTGAACAATATTTTAGGGCACTTTAAGCGCCGCTAAAATTTGCTTGCAAATTTTTTGTTCGGCTAGCAGACCTAATAAAAGCCACTGAGTATATTAATTGCACTCATGCAATACCGTGGGGTATAATGGCGGTATCTTATACAAGTAACTAAGCGGAGTAATTAATAACATGCCACAAGTTGATCCGGCCATAGAAACATTTGCCAGAATTAAAGTAATCGGAGTGGGTGGCGCTGGCGGTGCAGCTATTAACCGAATGGTAGAGGCTGGTGTTACTGGTGTAGACTTTGTAGCTATTAATACCGATGCGCAAGCTTTGCACCATTCCAAAGCTAACCAAAAAATACATATCGGCAAAGAAGTTACCCGCGGGCTTGGTTCTGGTGCGGATCCAAGCGTAGGCCAAAAAGCTGCCGAAGAATCCCATGACGAAATAGCCGAAGCGGTCAAAGGTGCCGACATGGTGTTTGTAACGATTGGTGCGGGTGGTGGTACGGGTAGCGGCGCTGGTCATGTGGTTGCTGCAATCGCCAAAGAGGAGGGCGCGCTAGTAGTTGGTTTTGCGACTAAACCTTTCGCGTTCGAAGGTGAAAAGCGCCGCCATAATGCCGAAAACGCAATCGAAAAACTTCGTAAAAACGTAGACACACTTATAACTATCCCTAACGATAAATTATTGCAGACTATCGATCGCCGCACTCCGTTACTCGAAGCGTTTAAAGTCGCCGATGATGTATTACGCCAAGGTGTGCAGGGAATATCAGATCTTATTACCGTGCACGGGCTAATTAATCTAGATTTTGCTGACGTAAGAACCGTAATGAGTGATGCTGGTTCTGCGCTTATGGGAATCGGCCGAGCAAGCGGCGAAAACCGCGCTATAGAAGCAGCAAGCCAAGCCATCTCTTCGCCGCTACTGGAAGTTTCTATAGACGGGGCTCGCGGCATACTATTTAACGCGATCGGCGGCTTAGACATGTCTATGCACGAAATCAACACTGTCGCAGAGACAATTACTACAGCTGCTGATTCCGACGCCAACATTATTTTCGGAGCTACGATCAACCCGGATCTAGAAGGCGAAATAATTGTTACCGTAATCGCTACTGGCTTTGATGAATCTTATTACGCTAGTCGCAATAACAAAACCGCCAAGCTTTTGCGCCAGGCTGCTAACCGCGAGGACGAACCTGCAAGCAGCCTTAATTCTCCCCTAAACCAAGTTGATGACGCCACCATGGAAGGCATAGACATGGAAATTAAGGAAGAAGCATCTGCGACAGCGCAGGACTTCCATAACGACGACACACCTAATATATGGGCATTGACGGGGGAAGATGACGACGATAAGGATAAAGAAGCTGCAGCGGCCAAAGAAGAATCGGATGAGCTGGATAAGCCGTCGTTCTTGCGTCGTCACCTAAAAATCGGGGGCAGTAAAAAATCCTCTGATGCGCCAAAGGTGGACAAGGAAGATTTGACCAGCGATCTAAAAGATAGCACCGAGGAAGAGTCCGAGGGCGAAATTCCATATCAGCGAATTGAACGGGATGAAACAAACGAACTGTCCGAAGAAAAAAATTCAAACAAAGAATAACCCATTTGTGACCAACAGGTCAGGAGATCAAATTAATGGCAAATTGTAAAAAAGACTCTTGCACAAGCGCTATACGTGGGGTTAATATAGGTCATACAAACACTATATATAGTAGTGATAGAACCTTAAATAATAGTTGGTTTACGAGGGAATGCTTATGAAATGCCAGCATTGCGGATCTACCGATAGTAAAGTTGTTGAATCTAGAGATGTAGCTGATAACGAAGCTATTCGCCGCCGCCGCGAATGCTTGCAGTGTGGTCACAGATTTACGACTTACGAGCGTTTAGAGCGTCCGAGTTTAGTAGTGGTTAAGCGCGATGGTAAACGTCAATTGTTCAGCCGCGAGAAGTTGCTGGCTGGCTTGCAGAGTGCCTGCGAAAAAACACCTGTAACAGGCATGCAATTGGATGCTTTTGTGGCTACGATTGAACGCGAATTTTATGGTCGAGGGGAGTCCGAAGTACCTAGCACCGACATTGGTGAACTGGTTATGGAAGGGCTACCAAAGCTTAGCGAAGTCGCCTATGTACGATTCGCCAGCGTGTACCGTAAGTTTCGTGACATCACAGGATTCGAAAAAGAAGTTTTGCGTATTCGCAAGGACAAAAACCGCCAAAAAAACTCTGCCAAAGTATCGGCAAGCGCCAAAAAACCAACTAGAAAATAAAAACTTAAATAAAACCGAAGTTTTTGTATTGCGTTAGTTGCTGATCTTTATTTATAATTTGAACCAGCATCTAAGGGAGCAACGGGTGGTTTCTGTTTTTCTGACTCGTAAATAAGGTCATAAAGATGGAATAAAACTCCTGGAAGCTTACCGCAAAGATCAAAAACGTTAAAAACAAACTAAATAATAAGTGAGGGTAAGGATATGTCACAAGCTACAAAACTTGGGGGTAGGAGGCTTTTCACTAAGCCAGGAAAAAAGGCTTACGATAGTCTTAGATGGGTTAAGCGCGATTCAATAATTAACAATCCGCTGGCTAAAAAAGCGGTGTTCGAACAAAAAGGCGTGGAATTCCCAGAAGGCTGGTCGCTGAACGCTATAAATATTGTGGCCCAGAAATACTTTACCGGTACGCCCGGCACTAAAACCCGAGAAAATTCGCTTAGGGATTTAATTGACCGAGTAGCAGACACTATTACTCGTCATGGTCTGCAGGAAGACTATTTTGATACTCAAGAAGAAGCCGAAGATTTCCGCGAAGAACTCAAATATATCCTGGCTACTCAGCGTGCGGCCTTTAATTCCCCGGTATGGTTTAACATAGGTGCACCAAACCGCGCGCAGCAAGCTAGCGCCTGCTTTATCCTTGGTGTAGAAGATACTATGGAATCTATTTTGAATTGGTACGTAGAAGAAGGCATGATATTTAAGGGCGGCTCCGGAGCCGGCATTAATCTTAGCTCACTGCGCTCATCCGAAGAGAAATTAGGCGACAGCGCCGGCAAATCTTCTGGCCCGGTCAGCTTTATGCGCGGCGCAGATTCTAGCGCCGGTAGCATAAAAAGTGGCGGAAAGACCAGGCGTGCAGCCAAAATGGTGATTCTTAATGTAGACCACCCAGACGTAGAAGACTTTATTTGGTGCAAAGCTATAGAAGAGCGCAAGGCTCGCGATATGGAAGCAGCCGGTTGGGATATGACCTTGGATGGCAAGGATAGCTTTAGCGTTCAGTATCAAAATGCCAACAACTCTGTGCGTGTAACCGACGCATTCATGCAGGCCGTAGAAGATGACACTGACTGGGCACTTAGGTCCGTAAAAACTGGCAGCCCAATACGAACAGTTAGGGCTCGTGATCTTATGCGCCAAATTTCTGAAGCAACCTGGGAGTGCGCCGACCCTGGTATGCAGTTCGACACCACAATCAATCGCTGGCACACTACGCCAAATGCTGGTCGCATCGAGGCCTCTAACCCTTGTAGTGAGTACATGCACTTAAACAATTCTGCCTGTAATTTATCTTCTATAAACCTGCTTAAATTCCTAAACGACGACCACTCCTTCGATGTAGAAGCCTACAAGCATACCGCGGAAATTATGTTCACGGCTCAAGAAATTTTGGTGGGCTATTCCGAATATCCAACTAAGAACATAACCAAAACTGCCAAGGCTTACCGCCAGCTTGGCCTAGGTTATGCAAACCTAGGAGCCATGTTAATGGCTCAGGGCCTTGCCTACGATTCTGACGAAGGTCGCGCCCAAGCCGCCGCCGTTACTGCTCTTATGACTGGTCATGCTTACGCTACTAGTGCTAAAATTGCTCGCAAAGTTGGCCCGTTCGCTGGCTACCACAAAGACCGCGATGGCATGAACAAGGTCATTAAAATGCACCGCGACGAAGTTAAAAAGATAGACCCTTCAATGGTGTCCGAAGAACTGTTAAGTGCCGCCGCCAGCTCTTGGGATGAAGCCGTAGAACTAGCCGAACTTTACGGAGTGCGCAACAGTCAGGCAACCTTGCTGGCACCAACCGGAACCATTGGACTAATGATGGACTGCGACACCACCGGTATTGAACCCGATCTAGGGCTGGTAAAACTTAAAAAACTAGTTGGTGGTGGCACTATGAGTATCGTTAACCAAACAGTTCCCCGAGCGTTAACAGCTTTAGGTTATACCCGCTCTCAAGTTGACGACATCATAAGCTACATAGACGTAGAAAAAACTATAATTGGTGCTCCCCATCTAAAGCACGAGCACCTAAACGTATTTGCTTGTTCTATGGGCGACAACCCAATTCACTACCTTGGCCATGTAAAAATGATGGCCGCTGTTCAGCCATTCTTATCTGGCGCCATTAGTAAAACCATCAATATGCCAGAAGAAGCGACTGTTGAAGAAGTAGAGCAAATGCACATAGAATCCTGGAAGATGGGCCTTAAAGCCGTTGCTATTTACCGCGATAACTGCAAAGTTGCCCAGCCATTATCTATGGCTAAAAAAGAAGGCGCAGACAAGGCTCCGGGGGCTCCTGCAGCAGTTACCCAAAGCGTTACAGAAGCCATGTTGCCGCGCTCAGCTATCCGCCGTGAATTGCCAAAAGTTCGCAATTCCAAGACTTTTTCGTTCACCGTTGGTGATTGCCATGGCTACGTTACAGTAGGCGAGTACGAAGACGGCACCCCCGGCGAAGTATTCGTAAACATCGCCAAAATGGGCTCGACTCTAGCTGGAATAATGCATTCTTTTGGACGCTCAGTTAGTTATGGTTTGCAATATGGAGTTCCGCTAAAGTCCTACATAAAAGGCTTTGTAAGCATGAGCTTTGCGCCGTCTGGTGCTACCGATGACCCAGAAATTCGCACAGCCTCATCGCTGATAGATTACATATTCCGCCGCTTGGCCATTTCTTACCTACCTTTTGACGATCGTTTAGAATTAGGGTTAGCCAAATTCGAAGACATGCCCGATACTCAGACTAGTTTGCTAGAAACAGCTCCAGAGCAGCCAGTAGCAGAAGCTATGGCCAGCACCTCTACCCAGAACTTTGTTGTTGCAACCAGTGCCAACACGAACCAGGCCAAAGCAGAACATAAAAAACCCCAAGAAGTGGCAACTGACAGCTCCGCTCCACTATGCTTTAACTGCGGCAATCAAACTCAACGAGCCGGCAGCTGCTATGTGTGTACTGCCTGCGGTTCTACCACCGGCTGCTCATAAGCTTGCACATCAAACACACCTAAGTTCAAAGGCCTGCCCCTAACTAGTTTTTGCGTAAGCCCAGTAAAACCTATAAACTGTAGGATATGCGAGTAGTGGTTTTGTATCATCCGAATAGCGAGCATAGCGGCATGGTCTTGGACTATGTGCGTGACTGCAAGCTTCTAAAAGATAAAGAACTAGAACTCATGAGTTTGGAAACTATAGAAGGTTCTGACTTAGCCAGACTATATGACATCACCGCGTATCCAGCTATAGTCGCTCTAAGTAATGACGGTCATTTACAAAAAATGTGGATGGGCGAAAACTTCCCAACCCTTAATGAGCTAGATCATTATTCACTTGATTTACAGAAGAATGATCAGCCTGAGCACGAACAAAAAACCCAAGCCAAGGCTGATGCGACTAAAAATACACCAAGAGAAGAAAAGCATATTATGCCCCCGACAAGCCACAAGGAGTAGTTTAAGCAAATGAGTTCTAAAAAACATTTTCTGGCCGAACTTGAAGAACAGATGCTCGCTAAGTGGGAAAGCGATAAAACTTTTGAGAAAAGCCTGGCTAACCGCAAAGGTGGCAAGCGCTTTAATTTTTACGATGGGCCGCCGTTCGCTAACGGCGTGCCGCACTACGGACACCTGGTTCAAACTACCATTAAAGATTCTGTAACTCGCTACAAAACAATGCAAGGATATTATGTACCGCGTCGCGTTGGTTGGGATACTCACGGTTTACCGGTGGAATATGCGATCGAAAAAGAGCACGGTTTTAAGGGCAAAAAAGATATTTTAGATTATGGCATAGATAAATTTAACCAGGAGTGCCGCGATAGCGTCTTTAAGTACAAGGATGTTTGGGAAAATATGTTCCGCCGCGTTGGGCGCTGGGCGGACTACTCTAAAACGTATGCAACACTAGACGAGAGTTACATAGAAAGCGTCTGGTGGGTGTTTAAGACCATTTATGACCGGGGGCTAGTTTATAAAGATTTTCGCTCCGCACCGTACTGTCCGCGCTGTGCAACGCCACTATCTAATTTTGAACTGAACCAAGGCTACCAAGATGATGTGACCGACCCGAGCTTGTATGTTAAGTTTAAATTAACGGACCAAGACGCCTACCTGCTAGCCTGGACTACAACTCCTTGGAGTCTGCCAGGTAATGCCGCGGTTGCCGTGAATCCTGATGCGCAATATGTTTATGTTGATCTTAAAGATGATGACGGTAACAGCGAAACTCTGGTATTGGCTAAATCTCGCCTCGAGGTTTTAAGCGAACAGGACTACAGAATCTCTAAAGAAGTTTCTGGCCATGAACTGATCGGTAAAACCTACGAACCGCTATTTAATCTTACTGGGTTATCGGAGCTAGAGGGATCCGCCAATCTATACAAAGTCTGGGGAGCGGAGTTCGTCAGCATAGATGACGGTAGCGGAGTTTTGCATGTCGCGCCGGCATTCGGTGAAGACGACCTGTCTTTGGGTAAAAAGCAGTCAATGCCAATACTCAAGACTGTTGACGAAAACGGCCATATTGTTGCCGACATGGGCTTACCAGAAGAGTTTGCTACCAAGTTCTTTAAGGGTGCCGACCGTCCAATTATTGAGCATCTAACCAAGCAAGGCAGCGTTTATGCCGCAGAAACTATCCAACACACTTACCCGTTTTGCTGGCGCTGCGACACGCCGCTTTTGTATTACGCTACAGATTCCTGGATGGTTAATGTATCTTCTATTAAAGACAAGTTGATCGCTAATAATCAGCAGATCAACTGGACGCCTGGCCATATTCAGAACGGCCGTTTTGGCAAATGGCTGGAGGGCGCGCGCGACTGGGCAATTAGCCGAAACCGTTTTTGGGGCGCTCCGATGCCAATTTGGGTAACCGAAGACGGAGAAATGATTGTCATTGGCAGCGTAGAAGAGTTAAAGCAGCGAGCCGTCGACCCAAGTAAAGTAGGGGATTTGCACCGCCCATATGTGGACGACATAGAAATCAAGACAGATTCCGGCAAAATTGCACGTCGCATCCCAGAAGTCTTTGACTGTTGGTTTGAATCGGGTTCTATGCCATACGCCCAAGACCACTATCCCTTCGATAATAAACAAGAGTGGGAACAATCCTACCCTGCGGACTTTATCGCAGAGGCTGTCGACCAAACACGTGGCTGGTTTTATACATTGCATGTTCTAGCGGCGGCGCTATTTGATAAGCCAGCCTTTAAAGAGGTAGTTTGTAGTGGCTGGGTGGTTGCGGCCGATGGCGAAAAGTTAAGTAAGCGCAAGAAAAACTATGCGCCAATGGACGAAATCTTTGACCAATATGGCGTGGATACACTAAGGTTTTTTATGGCCTCTAGCCCGATTGTTAACGGGGAAGACGTGCGCTTTAGTGTAGATTTTTTACGTGACGTTCAGCGCAATATATTCATGACATTAAATAATATCTACACGTTTTATAAACTCTATGCCGACGTAGATGGCTGGAAGCCGGACCAGCCGTTGGTAGAACCAAGTAGCACGAATATTCTGGACCAGTGGATGCTAGCTAGGCTTAACCAAACTATAGCCGAAGTAACGTCAGCTATGAACGATTACCGATTAGATAAAGCTACCAAGCCTATAGCGGACTTGCTAGATGATACTTCTAACTGGTTCGTGCGCCGCAGCCGCCGCAGATTCTGGAAGACAGAAGATGATTCTGACAAGCAGCAAGCCTACGCAACCTTGCACTACACGATTCTTAGAATCGCTCAGCTTTTGGCGCCGTTTGCACCGTTTTTAGCCGATCACATATGGCAGCAATTGGTTGCTGGCACTGACTTGCCAGAATCTGTCCATTTAAGCGATTGGCCATCTGTTAAAGAGCCAGATACAGCTAGCCAGAAAGTGCTAGATAATATGGCACAGGTGCGCCAAGTTATAGCCGAAGGGTTAGCCCAAAGAGCCGCAGCAAGTGTTAAGGTCCGGCAGCCGCTTGGAGTGGTAACCGTCAAGCTTGGTAGCGAAGTCGGGACCGCATACAGTAGCATAATCACCGAAGAACTAAACATTAAGTCATTGCGATTTGACCCGAAACTAGAGGTGTTAATTACTGTAGATACGAGTTTAACGCCAGAACTCAAAGCCGAAGGCCGAGCCCGCGAAATTACCCGTGCGATTCAAAATGCTCGCAAAAATGCCCGGTTTAATGTCGAAGATCGGATAAAACTGCGAATAAACGCCGATTCCGCCGAGCTCACAGAGGCACTTGCCAACTTTAAAGAAGATATTTATTCAGAAACTCTAGCCACAAACGAACTAGGACCAGAAGACGAGCCCGAGCACGAAGAAATAGTCAAAATAGAAGGCCAAAAAGTTAAAATTTCTTTAACGCGGGCCTCTTAAGGCTTAAAAATATTCAAAAAATCAGAGGATGTAGCTTTACAGGGGAAGCTATATCTGTTAGAATTCAACTTAACTATGAAAAAAGCTGTAATCGCCACGGGCGGTAAACAATATTTGGTGAGCGAAGGCGAAGTGTTAGAAGTTGAGCTTTTGCAACCTTCTAAAGATGTGGTTTTTGAACCGCTACTGGTAATCGACGGAGAAAAAACTACTGTTGGAATGCCAACAGTTGCCGGTGCAAAAGTTGCTGCCGATATCGTAGAGCAGATTGTAAAAGCCGATAAAGTAACGGCGATTCGCTACAAAGCTAAAAAACGCGTACATAAAACTCAAGGTCATCGTCAGCGTCACACAAAAATCAAAATCTCTGGTATAGCAACTAGCAAATAGGAATTAGCAACTAGGCCAAGGTTTAGAATTTTTGGTACCTGTGGATAACTTTTCCGTAAGTGTTGACAAGTGGTAACAGAGGAGCGTAATCTGTAAGCAGTCTATTGTGCTTTTGGTTAGTATCAAAAGCGCAGTAAAGACAAAAAATAGACTCAAGCTACAGTTATAAAAATAGGCTTAGAGCGGGCGAAAAACAAATGCCAAAAAATATCAAATTACGCGCGCGCGTAAAAAGCATTAAATTTACAGTTGCAACCTCCTTACTGGGGGTATTTGTCGTGTTGGGGATTGCTATCGTGTCCCTGGTATCTCCAGCCCAAGCTGCAACTAGCAGTTACCTGAACTTCCAGGCTCGATTGCTTACCAGCTCTGGCAGTATTGTTCCTGACGGCAACTACAATGTAGAGTTTAAAATCTATAACGCAAGCTCCTCTTCTGGTTCCAGCCAGGGCTCCTGTTCTGGTGATGCCGCTTGTTTGTGGACAGAAACCAGAACTAGCACCAACAAGGTCAGGGTCGAAGATGGTTACCTAACAGTGAACCTGGGCAGTGTCACGGCTTTTGGTAGCATTAACTGGGATCAGCAGCTATATCTAACGATGAATATCGGCGGCACAGGCACCCCTGGCTGGGACGGAGAAATGAGTCCGCGCATTACCCTGACCGCTATTCCGTACGCCTTTAAGGCCGGACAGTTAGCTAAAACGACAAGTGGTAATGTATCGACTCTGGATTTTGCCACACAAACTGGAGCTCATAGTATTTTACTGCCAGATGCCGGCGGCACAGTTTGTTTACAAAGCGCTGCGGCCTGCGGTTTTGCGGCTTCGAGCGGGTCGACCAGTTATATCCAGAACGGAACCAGCGTTCAGACCAACGCTAACTTTGCTATCCAGTCGGCCGCATCGGGCAGTATAGGTGGGTTGATTAAGGGTGCGTCTGGCCAGTCAGTAGATTTATTACAACTGCAAAATAGTAGCGGTACACCTCTTTCGGGCTTTAATTCTAATGGTAACTTGTATCTTGGCGACTCTGGAACGGTAAATGTTATCTTGACTAGCGAAAGCAACCCTATTGTAAATGCGTTACAGATTGGCGAGGACGCAAGTTGTGCTCAACAAGGGCAGTCTAACGGCTGTACGCTAAAAGAGCAGCATATAAGTAGTTCCGACAATACAGTTGATGGCACTGCCGCACCGATCACGATAAATCCCGGGGCTTCAGCGGGTACCAACAGGGCGGGTGCGTTCATTGCATTTGCGGGCGGCGAGGGCACGGGCACCGGTAAGGGCGGCAGCATATTCTTTAACATTGCCCCCCCGGGGAGTAGCGGCAGTACAGTTAACCCGTTCATAAATGTTTGGGGTATTGATGGGGGTGATGGGGCGTTCTACCCCGTTCAGAACAACACATTCGATATTGGCTACAGCACTTTTAGGGTTAAGTCTGCCTACCTATCAAACTTTATTAGTCTGGGATCTGATGCTGGGACGAATACTAGTGGAATACGATTTGGTAGTGCGAACGATACTAACTTGTATCGTGCTTCTGCCGGGCTGTTAAAAACTGGCGGGGACGTTAGCATTAGTGGGCACTTAGGCGTGGGAGCCGATCCGCAGTCTAGTTCGCTCGCTTATATTACGGGTACGATTTCTACTGCGGTTACCGCAACAGGCATAAATAACGGCCCAACATTTAGCCTTAGCGGTGCTCTAACTACTGGCAACAGCTTAGTTGGGCTCAATAATGTGGCCACTGTTTCTGGCAGTAGTAATTCAAATGTTGGTTCTATGGAGCTGGCAGCACAGAATAAACTCATTTATAACTCTACAGGTACGGCGGATATCCTTGTAGGATCGCAAAATATTATCTCTGTGGGAGCGGGAGCTGGTGCCGTAACCAACGCATATGCCTCACTTAACAGAATAGATACTAGCGCATCAAACGCCATAGGTTCGGCCTACGGAAGCTACATTGCTAATCCACAAGGAGCCGGACCAATAACACTCAACTACGGACAATTTATAGAAGGTATGACTCGCGGCTCATCATTCAATATTGGAGAGGCGATTGGTGAGCCATCTGGTGCAGCTATTAATGCTGCTCTGTGGTTATTTGGCAACACTGGGTCAGCTGCTGGTGGTATAACATTTGGTTCTAGTGCGGATACTAACCTGTATCGTTCGGCCGCCGATACACTTAAGACCGATGACGCGTTGATAGTATCTGGCCTTCTAACCGGCAACCTAGGCGCCACCATCACCGGAGCCGCCGTGAACCTTAACGCCAGCAGCAACTTTGCCACAAACATAAACACCGGAACAAGCACTGGTGCAGTAAGCATAGGCAACAGTCTAGCCGGAGCTATTAGTGTACAAAGCGCCAGCACGGTTGCCGTAACCTCCGGAACAACCCTAACCCTAACTAGTACTGGAGCTAACGCTATAAACATTAACCCAGGAGGCACCACCAACACAGGAGTAGTAGTTAAACCCGGAACCAACTCCACCGCCGCCTTCCAGATTCAAAAAGCTAGTGCTACTGACACCCTCTTCACTGCAGACACCACTAACAACCGCATAACCATCGGCAACGCTACCGCTAGCGCAGGAACTGATTCAACACTGCTGGTTGTAGACTCGGCTACTACTGCCAACCTGCCAACTGCAGTAAATGGTGGCATTATCTACGATTCCACCACCGGCCACTTCAAAGTTGTAGAAAACGTATCTGGTACCCCAACCTACAAAACGCTCTGTAATACTACTGATTTGGGTTGTGGCGCCGCGGGGACAACAACACTACAAAACGCTTACGACAACGACGCCGACGGTAGCAATACGGTAATAGCTTTAACTGCCGCCGATGATTCGATTATATTCCAGAACCCGTCTAGTGGCGGATTGGATGTAGCTGCTGGACCAGTTTTGAAGGTAGAAAACCTAGCAACCGGCAACGTAGAAGGTCTTAGGGTAGAAAGCGCCGGAACAGGCAACCTGCTAACCGTTCGCGATACTACAGCAACAGCCGCGGATGTATTCAAGATAGCCGATGGCGGAGCGGCTACATTCAAAAACCAAACCGATTCCACTGCGGCTTTCCAGATTCAGAATGCCTCTGGTGGAAATTTATTCCAGGCCGATACCACTAACATAAAACTGTCACTGAACGGGCTTAATACTGGCCAGACAAATGCCTGGGTCTCCACTGGTAATGCTTTGCCAGCCGCTCGAGCTATGGCCAGCGCCATAACAGCTAATGGTTACGTCTATGTTATTGGCGGTTCCAGCGACCTTAACTACGCCATCGGCTCTTACACAGGTAACACCACGGTCTACTACTCCAAGATTAATAGTGACGGCACGCTTGGTGCATGGTCTACGACTACCGTACTGCCGGCTGCCCGTGCTGGCCATGGCAGCGTTTACCTTAATGGTTACATTTATGTGCTTGGCGGTGATAGTGATCAGAACAATCACTTTAACACTGTCTACTATGCCAAGGTAAACTCTGATGGCACAGTAGGTAGTTGGCGCACTAATACCTCTACGGCATTCACGGCTCGCGCGTTCTTTGGAGCTACAACTGCCAATGGTTACATTTATGTAAGCGGTGGTGCCAGCGGTGTCAGCATCTTAAGCGACACTTACTATGCTAAAGCCAATGCCGATGGTAGTCTGAGCAACTGGACACTTAGCGCTGCTACGGGTCACCCTGGTCTGCGAGCTATTGGGGCAGTTACCGCTAACGGCTACTTGTACCTTACAGGCGGAGCCAATCCTACTCCTAGCGCCGACACCTACTATGCTAAGTTAAATAGTGACGGCACGCTTGGTAACTGGGCAACCCAAACCAGCGTACCCGGTTCGTTACACCAGCACAGCGCACTCGCCCTAAACGGCTTCATCTACACGCTAGGCGGCGTAGACACCGGAACCAATAACAAAGTCCGTTACTTTAAGCCGAATGCTAATGGCACCTTATCTGGTCTTACTACAGCTACTCAAACTCTTAGTGTTGCCGACGTTTACGGCGTATCGGTTACAGCTAATGGCTATATCTATCGGCTTGGGGGTAACGACGGTACCAATAACTTAACGACCACCGAATACGCCTCGCCACCTCGTACTATAGTGGGCGGATCTCTTGACTTGGTTGGTCTTAACACTAATAACTTGGCCGACGTTGATGCTGGCGGCGGATCATTAACGGCTGGCAATACCTTGATAGCTGGTACGCTCCAGGCTACTGGCCAGGTTAGTTTTGGTCAGTCGCTATCTGTAAATGGCAGCTTGACCGCTTCCTCTACGGTCTTATTCCAGAACCAAACCAACTCCACCGCAGCTTTCCAGGTGCAGAATGCCGCAGGTACTTCCAACTTATTCATTGCCGATACTACCAATACCCGCATAGGAATCGGTGCTACTCCTGCCACCAGCTTACTAACCATTGGCACCAACACTACTACAGCTGCCGGGGGTATTACTTTTGGAACCGATACCAGTCTGTACCGTTCAGCTGCTAGCACCCTTAAGACTGACGATAACTTCCTAGTCCAAACTGCCACCAACTCCACTACCGCCTTCCAGGTCCAAAATGCGACGGCAGGCAATCTATTCCAGATTGATTCTACAAACTCATTCATCACCATAAATGGTAATAATAGCGGTGAGACTACCACATGGAGTACGGCAACTAATTCTTTGAGCATTGCTCGCGGATCATATGGAAGTGCTACTGCAAACGGCTACGTTTATGTGGTTGGTGGCAGTGACGCCTCTGGCAATATTGTGAACTCAATACTGTATGCCAAACTTAATGCTGATGGTAGTGTTGGTACCTGGAATTGCCAGGGTACAGCCGTGACTGCCAGCTGTGGGGCAAGCGCAACGAATGTAGTTAACGGAAATTCTTTGCCTGCGGTTAGGAGTGACGTAATGGTGGTAGTAAATAACGGTTATATTTATGCTATTGGTGGTAGTAGCACAGGATCTAACTCGCTTAAAACTGTATATCACGCCAAACTTAATGCTGATGGCTCTACAGGAGCTTGGTCTAATGGCTTAGATACCGACCTTACTGCTGTGCGTTTTGATGCAGCGGCTACCGTAGTTAACGGATATATTTACATACTGGGCGGATTTGACAACACGCCTACCCGTACTAATACAATCTATTATGCTAAACCTGATTCCACAGGCAAAATATCTACTTGGACAACGAGTGGTACGGTTCTGCCAGGTTCATCTATTAACAGTGGTCAGTATGCAGTTTCTGATAATGGCTATATCTATACGTTTGGGGGTGCTCCTGGCAACAATGTATCTGCTGGGGTGGATGTTAGCTATTTACGACCAGGTAGTGACGGGTCTCTCCCTTCATGGACTACACAAACAAATGCGCTGCCCGCTGGTAAGTTCGAAGGCGCGGCAGTAGTAGCCAATGGCTACATATACGTTTATGGTGGCAGTACTTCTCTAATAAGTTCTGGTGGCACTGCCAATGTGTATTACTCAAAACTGAATTCCAACGGTTCTACTACCAGTCCATGGTCAACCAGCTCCAGCAGCCTTCCTGGAGCAAGAACTTGGCTTGGCCAACAAGGAGTAATGGCCAACGGTTATATGTATGCGATTGGAGGCAACACTACGGGGGATGTTGCCCAGACCTCGGTCTACTATGCTTCCGTGGCACGCACCAGAATAGCCGGAGCTCTTGATCTCGTTGGTATTAATGGCCAGAACTTAGGTGATGACAGTTCCGGCGGTACACTTACAGCCGGCAATACTAATGTGATTGGGCAACTATCTGTCACCGGTTCTGCAACGATAGGGGATAACTTAAGTGTTAACGGTAGCCTTAATGTTAACAGTGATGCAGTATTTAAAAATAATGCAGACACTGCTACCGCCTTCCAAATCCAAAACGCCTCAGGAGCTCAGATCATTAACGTAGACACCACTA
>CAZUXR010000009.1:20512-32705 GCA_964624785.1 uncultured Candidatus Saccharibacteria bacterium | reverse complement strand
GACCTTCTCCGTGACAGGGAGACGAGCACTCCGCTGCTCCACCGGTTCGTATTTGCTCGAGAGCTGATTTAGTTTAGCAATTTTACTCCTTAAAATCAATCGTCCGGGCGCGGCATCATAAAAAGTTGTAATTTTTGCGCCCAATGCTATATACTTCATCTCGCTCCAAATTTAGTAATAGTTAATAAGGTTATATTTATGAGCCGTCGTGTTCCAGGAGAAAAATTTGTTGGTGGTATAGCATCTACCACGATTGATACAGCCGCTGCCTTGCCTGGGGCTGCTCTTGAACTATCTAGGCGCATAGTCGCAATAGCAAGAAGGGGGGAGCGATCTGGGGAACCGCTTTTGCGCGAACAAACCGATATTTTAGTCGATCTGGACGGGGAAGAAGTAATCTTGACCATAAGCGGGGATGTTATAGTCGGCAGAGGAAGAGACAGGACTCATTTTGAAAGAGATGTTCCATATATTGAAGTGGTTAGCGCCAGAACAGCTGACAACAAGGCACTGTATGATTTAAGTAATAAACCCATAATAATAGGTCGAGTAATGGTGAAGGATGGGGAAGCGGTAGAACTAATAGAAGGAGTGGTGCCAACTCGTGGTGGGCTTATTGATGCCTATGTTGTTCCAATCCGAGACCCTAATGATCCGCAGAAAATTTTACTGCAAATCACACCAATAGATAAACCAGAAGTTTAGTTAAGTTTTTGTTGCCTGGCTGCTCGTATTAGACCCAACTTCTAAAAATCTGATTGACTACAGGGGTAAATATGGTATCATCGCATCAAAGGACAAATAGAATGAGTTCAGCAGAAAAATGGGACCCAGAAGGGTTAGGCGATGACAAATTTGATATCATAGCAGAAAAGGCAAACGAGCTTCGCCGATACATCGCCAAGTGCAATAGTTTAACTGCATTTGCGGGTGATACTAGCACTCGCGGCGCTTGGGGTCCCGGAAGACTTGCTCCGAAGTCTAAGGATCTTTATAGACTAGGAAATAACCAGGGCAGTATAGTACCAGGGGACCTAGAAGTCCATCAGACAGATGTAGAGAAGGACCCCCCTATGCTCGAAATTTCTGGCAGAACAAGCAGAGGATATCAGGCGGTAAACGAATCGATCGTTGTGGGAGCTCACAGTAGTAGAGCTGTAATTGTAGATTTTGACGACCCGTCTAAAAACTTTGTTATGATCGCTGGTGTACAAAGGCAAGAAAGAAGTTACGGTACCGTAAGCCCTACAATCGCAAAAGAAATAGTAGATGTTCCAGAGGAAGATATTACTAAAATGCTAACCAACGGGTACCCTTATACAATCTGGCCGGAAGAGCTAGATAAAGATAGAGTTGGAGTCGTCATATATCAAGGCAATAGATACTCCGTTGCACCTGCTAATACAGTAGTACATACCTTTAATGATCCGAAGTTTAACTTCTTGCTAATTCAGGCCATCGATGGAGAGCCCGTAAGAGTATTTGACCCTCGATTTGTGGCCGATCCCGAGCTAACGTTAAGAAAATTGACCGGAAAAGGTTTTAGACATCATCACAATATCCGACAAGATGCTCTTACGGAACACTTCCTCGGCGAGCACGATAGAAGAGTTGCCGAGGAAGATATGACCGAGCGAATTAATTCAATATTCGAAGGCTTAGATTTTACAGGCTTTGATCAAAGCGAAGCGGCGTAGCTATATAATATTAGTATGGCTGGCAATAACGAAAAGGCTACGGGGTCGGGATTTTTAGAGGGCTGGAAGAAGCTTAATAAGATTACGGCTGTTGGTTCGGTGGCTCTGGGATTTCTGCTGGAGCAACCTGCATTTTTTGCGCTGGCCGCGCTGGACGTTGGGCAGAATTTTGCCATAAATAAGTTCGAGGATTGGCAGGGGCGGCGCAAAGCGGTTCGCGGCTTGGGCAAGACGGCAATTGCTGGAGCATAGGTTAGAGCTATGCTCTGGTATAATTCATCTGGATTTGCGCCAATGTAGCTCTTCGCTGTACAGCGAATGGCTAGCCCCACACCTTTTATTTAGCTTAATTTGCCGTCGTAGCTCAGTAGGTAGAGCGGCTCTTTCGTAAAGAGTAGGTCACCGGTTCGAATCCGGTCGACGGCTCCAGCGGGTGTCGTATAACGGCTATTATGTATCCTTCCCAAGGATGAGACCAGGGTTCGACTCCCTGTACCCGCACCATTCAACTCGACAGGAAAATCCTGTCTCGCTCATGGTAAACCATAATGCTGAGCCGAAGGCCTTGCAATAATCTCTGACTGATCAGGAGTTTTTGTTATAATTAACTTATCGACGAAACTACAATGCCAAGACATAAATTTGATGACCGGATGGTCGAAATCCAAAAAGCTGTTGCTGGTGACGCGGAGACGATTTGCCAAATTCGCGACAGTGCGTGGGTGGATGCTTACCCAAATCCCGAGCTGGGAATTACTGCAGTCGATGTAAAGTTAATGGCGCAGGGTCGTGACGGGGAATTTGTCCCAAGAAGGATAGCTTATCTTAAGGAAAAACTAGCGCAAGAAAACCACTCGGACGGTGCGACTTTTGTTGCTAATGTTGACGGCAAAACGGTTGGTTTTGTTGATCCCTCTATCGAAGACGGCAGACGGCGCATTGGGGCGATTTATGTTTTGCCCGACGCACAAGGAATGGGCATAGGAACCAAGCTAATGCGGCAAGCCCTTGATTGGCACGGCCGTCAGGAAGATATCTATCTGGAAGTGGTTAGCTACAACCAAAATGCCATAGATTTTTATAAAAGGTTTGGTTTTGAACAAACCGACACGATCGTGCCAGAAGAAGAAGGCCGACCAGATTACCTAAAATCCCTCCCGCAAATAGAAATGGTTTTAAAGGCCGAAGGTGCGCACCCTAATTAACTAGACGCTAACCCCTAGACCCTATAAACTATTAATATGATTCCAAAAAAGTTTTTGCACGACCGCATTGTGCTTATCCTAGTTACCCTTATTGCTGTGCTTTTGGTGGTTGGTGTGAGCGTGGTGCTTTTTAGGTTCGATGCCAGCAAAAATCCAACTACAATCGTGGCTTACCGCCCCAATATTTCTGGCGCTAGCTATCAGAGTGGCAAGCCGATCGATATTTACAGTATGGCAGTATTTATGGTTCTAACCTCTGTTGGCAGTATTGTTTTGGCCGCAAAACTCTACCCAGTCCGTCATTACATATCCATATTCATGCTCTCGTCCACGGTGTTGCTGCTGGTACTTTCTACCATTGTGGTTAACTCGCTAATATCATTGCAGTAAAGCAATGCGATCAATAGAAATCCCCCAGCCAAAAGACCGCGATTGGCGTTACCGCGCACTAGAGATACTGCCCGGAACACTAACTTGGATAATCCTATCTTTGCCTGTAGTACTTGGGTTGCTTAGCCCAAAGCTGGCAGCTTATTTTATAATCGCGTATCTGCTTTTGTGGTTCGTGCGGGCAATTGGCATAAATGTGCGCGCTTTGCAGGGGTGGCGGGTGATGCACCAACACCAGCACATGCCGTGGAAGGACCTCAATCAAGACTTAGAGCTATTGCAGGTCAGAACCAAAAAAGCGCCCAAATGGCATTACCGTAATTTGGTCAGAGTAGAAAAATATATTGGCAAGAATCGCATTAAACCCAGCGAAGTCTACCATGCCGTATTCATAGCTTTTTATAATGAATCCCGCGATGTGCTAGAACCCACAATCAAATCCGTTATCGCCTGTAATTATGATCTAAAAAAAGTGATCTTGTACCTGGCCTACGAAGAACGCGGTGGCCCAAAAAGTGAGCAAATAGCAAAAGATTTGGTTAAAGAATATGGCCACCATTTCTACCACGCCGAAGCCGTCCGGCACCCCAAAGATATCCCCGGAGAAGTAAAAGGCAAGGGTGGCAATGTTACCTACGCTGGCCGCCGCTTGCAGGAGTATTTGAAAGAAGAAGGCATCGACCCGCTTAACGTCATGGTCACTACGCTTGATTCGGATAATCGCCCGGATAAGCAATATTTTGCGGCTCTGACTTATACTTATTGTTCTACAGAAGAGCCTAAACACGCGTCTTACCAACCAATTACGATGTATTTGAATAATATTTGGGATGCACCGGCAGCTATGCGTGTTATTGCCACCGGCAACTCGTTCTGGAACTTAATTTTGTCGCTTCGGCCGCATTTGTTGCGTAACTTTTCGTCTCATTCCCAGCCGATGGCAGCGCTGATTGACACCGACTTTTGGAGCGTCCGTACAATCGTAGAAGATGGTCATCAATATTGGCGCACTTACTTTCGATACGACAGCAACTACGAAGTCCACCCCATATATGTGCCAATTTACCAAGACGCGGTGCTAACGGATAGCTACCGGCGGACTCTTAGAATGCAGTTTATCCAGGTGCGCCGCTGGGCTTGGGGCGCTTCGGACATTGCTTATGTGTTTAATCAGGCATTCTTAAAAAAGAACGAAATCCCGCTCCATAAAAGGCTAGGGAAGTTTTTGCGCTTGCTTGAGGGGCATTTAAGCTGGTCGACCGCTCCGCTGATTCTATTGCTGGCTGCGCTTGTGCCGTTTTTTTTGCATCCGCAGAGCTACATTGCTAATCAATTGCCGCAAGTAGCTAGCAAGATGCAAACAGTGGCCATGGGTGGAATTTTGGTAACACTTTTTTTGAGCATGCGTACTTTGCCGCCAAAACCAGAGCGCTATAAACGCAGCCGGACATTCTGGATGATCATCCAGTGGGCATACTTGCCGCTCACCTCTATTATTTATAGTTCATTTGCTGCAATAAACGCTCAGACTAGGTTAATGTTCAAATGGTACCTAGGCTTTGATGTGACCGAAAAGGCCGTTAAGCACGACGACGCTGTGCAGTCTAAGATGGGAATGAAGCAGAAAATCCTAAGCAAACTCCCATTTTTAAAACGCCCGTAGTCTCAATTTTCCATAAACCATAACCCGTAAACCACAAACCGTCACTACTGTAGGCTAGGGTGTTCTGCAACATAGCGTAGCCATGCTTGGCGGTCTAGCCTCTCGAGTACGCCAGCTGTTGAGTCGCTAATCTGTTCTGGTGTAAATATGGGACTATTCTCTAGCCTTAGCAATCTCTGGATTACCGTATCAGTTACTTCGCGTGCGGCTAGGTAAGTATCTTTGTGCGCTTTTAGGGCTACTACAAGCTCGCTAAGCAGTTTATCTGGCAAAAAGGGTGTAAGGGTGCTTTTGGACTTAACGAGCAACGCAGAGCTCAAGTCCGCGGCTTCATGGGTAGTTATAACGGTTTTACAGTTCAGGCACTGCCTGCGCCGCCATATTTGGTTGCTGCGTTTTTGTAGCCGGCTATTAATAACACTAGTTTTTCCATCACAATATATACAAACCATGACAACATATTGTCATAACGGTATATAAAAAGCTAGTGGATAAGTTTTACCAAATAGTGGATATAACCATCCCAAAATAAAAACCGACCATCGCTGGCCGGTTTATTCGTTCGCCTGGTCCTTAGCTGGTAGCGTTTAACTTCGGTCGGCGAATCCGATTCGAAGTAGTTTTTCCGCTAGCCAGTTCTTCGTAAAACAGCTTGAAGTTTTCAAGCGGGTTACCTTTACTGGTACTCAAACTACACCTCACAATTAACTGTACCAAATTAACATTCCAGATACTTGGTGTCAATACCAAGCAGGGTGGCAGAGTTCAACTTACCCCAGTAAATAACATAAAAATCCGACATAGAAATGCCGGACTATTTTGCGACTCATGGTGGGCGTGAAGGGACTCGAACCCCCGAAACCTCTTCCACGTCAAGGAAGCGCTCTAGCCAACTGAGCTACACGCCCTCATTCAATAATGTAACTCTCTCGCAAAACAGATTATAAAGGTATTTTAACTTTCTTTGAATAGCAATCTGTCCGCAAGTTATTACGCAGACACCTTTATAATGATCGTAGGTCGGTTTTCCTTCGCTGCGCTTATCAAAAGCAACATACCTAAATCTTCCAATTGGGATGCCTAGTTCGTTAGACCAATAATTTTTAATATCATCAGAGTTTTGGTCCATTCTTAGATGTAGATCGCAGCGAATCTTGTTTATATCAAGGCTATAATTACGCTTTAAAACTATAAGGGTAAATCTAAGAATAGATGAGTCGGAACTTGCGATCGAAGTTGTTCCGCTCTTTGCCCCCTCGCCCAAATATAACATCGCCAGTGCTAAATCAAGAATATCATCAGTTAGCTCAATCCTATCCAGAACACGCATCGCTTCTTGTTTTGCCTTTAATATTCTCAAATTTTTTTGAGCACGGTGTGACTGCGCGGCGCTTAACCTAGCTCTCTCTAATCCGGCTTGACTACTCATCGTGTGTTTGAGCTTTTGTTCATCGGTTAATTCGATATCTTTAAACCAACCAGAAAGAGTGGAGCGGGCTATTCCTAGCTTGTTTTCGATGGCCTTTATAGACATCCCGTCTTTTCTGAGAGCTATAGCTGGTTCTTTTAATTCGTACCACATAGATTTCATAAGTATACATACAGTATACCATGGTTCGAATCGTGTAAATTAAATTGACCACTGTTTTTGATTCGCCAGCGATAAATAATCGCCGGGTACCCATATATGATATAAATGAGTAAGAATTGAACCTGTGGATAAATAACCAAAAAAGTACTAGCAATTTATGGCTAGCATGTATATACTCCTTATTTGTAGGCTGAGTTTTGCCGACGTGTTAAGCAGATTAGGCTTGAACGACTTGCGAGATTGTTCAAGCCTTTTTTGTTTGTTATAATTTTGGTTAGAGCAGAGAAGCGGTGTAACTGGCCGTGGAGCTCCGTCGGCAAGGCCTCCAAGCGTACGACAACGCGGTAGGTAAAAGTAAAAGATTTCGGTGGAACCGCCTTGGTGAATCCTGGGCCCGAAACACGCAAACGGATGAAAAGTCATCTTGATGCGTGTTTTTTGTATAATTTAAGGAGTAAAAGGCGAAATTTATGAGCAACACAGACGATTTAAATCCAATGCGCCACAGTTTGGCGCACATTATGGCATCCGCCGTTCAAAAACTTTGGCCCCAGGCAAGATTTGGGGTTGGTCCCGTTATAGAAAACGGTTTTTATTATGATATTGATCTGGGCGATACAAAGCTGAGCAAAGAAGATTTTAAGCATATCGAGGGCGAAATGAAACGCATTATTAAAGAAGATCAACCTTTTGAGCGTAGCGAAAAGGGAATTGACGAAGCAATAGACTGGGCCAAGCAGAATAACCAGCCTTATAAAGAAGAATTACTGAACGATCTTAAACGTGCTGGTACTACTGTCGCTAAAGATCTAGATGCGGCAGAATTGGGCTTGCAGGCCGAAGGCGACAGTAAAATAGATAGCGTTTCTTTTTATACCAACGGGGATTTTTGCGATTTATGTCGTGGGCCGCACGTAGAGTCGACCGGCAAAGCCGGTGCTTTTAAACTTACCAAAATCGCCGGAGCTTATTGGCGCGGCAAAGATACTAATCCGCAGATGCAGCGTTTATACGGTGTAGCATTCGCTACTCAAGAAGAACTAGACAACTACTTTAAAATGCTAGAAGAAGCCAAAAGCCGCGATCACCGCAAACTCGGCGAGGATCTTCAGCTATTCTTTATGTCCGATTCTGTTGGCGCTGGACTGCCGCTTTTGATGCCCCGTGGGGAGTTGATTAAAAATGAACTAATGAGATATATGAGAACAAAGGAGGAAACTAGAGGCTACAAGTATGTATCTACTCCTGTTCTTGCCAGCAAGAAACTCTACGAACGATCCGGACATGCCGATTACTACTTAGAGAATATGTACGGAACCGCTCCAGATGAAGAAGGTAACATCTTTTACATAAAACCAATGAACTGTCCGCATCACCACATGATTTACGAAAAACTAGTCAATAGTTATCGGGATTTACCTCTTAGATTGTCTGAGCACGCCGGCCTGTATAGATACGAATTATCCGGCACATTAACTGGTTTAATCCGCATGCGTGGGCCAATTACCCAAAATGACTCACACACTTACATCACTAAAGAACAGGTGAAGGATGAATTTGTTAATGTTCTACAATTATTCCAAGAAGTATACGCAGAAACAGGCGTAAAAGATTATTGGTTTCGTTTATCTCTCCCTGACTTTAGTAAAGAAAAATATGCCGGCAGCCGCGAACATTGGGAGTGGGCCGGTGATGTTATTAGTCAATCCCTTAAGGACGTCCAGGCTGATTTTGTAGAGGAGCTGGACGAAGCCGCTTTTTACGGGCCAAAAGTCGATGTTCAAATAAGGAATGTTATGGGCAAAGAAGATTCTATTGCTACTGTTCAACTAGACATTGTGGTGCCAGAGCGCATGGGCCTTACATACATAGATGCCAACAATAGCGATCAGTATGTGTACGTAATACACAAATCCATAATGGGAGCATTCGAAAGATTTATGGCCTTCTTGCTTGAACAGACAGCCGGTAAACTGCCAGTTTGGCTTAGCCCAGAACAGTTGCGAGTTGTGACGTTAAATGACGATGATACTATCTTAAAAATGGCTAAGAGCGTTGTAGAAAAAGCAATAGAGCTAGGTCTTAGAGCAGAATTGGACAATTCGAACGAATCAGTTGGCAAAAAAATCAGGAATGCAGAGGTTATGAAGGTTCCATACACCGTAGTTATTGGCGGTAAAGAAGTAGAAAGCGGACAGGTGACCCCACGTGTGCGTAATGATCTGCCTAAGCTAGATCCGGAATCATTAGACCTGGATGATTTTTTGAACAAAATCTCCGACGATGCTAAAAACCGCAAGTAGTATATAGATGAAAAGAGTCGACAGTGAATTCAAAGAACGAGTCTATGAAATTGTGGCTTCTATCCCAGTGGGTAGGGTGATGAGCTACGGACAGATTGCCGCATTGGCTGGCGCCGCCTGGGCCGCCTGGGAAGTTGGCCAGATCGCCCATACCGGACCGGCTGATTTGCCATGGCAAAAGGTGGTTAATAAGACCGGCGGTCTGGCACGAGGCTATCCTGGTGGTCTGGATGGTCATAAAAAAATGCTGGAAGCCGAAGGCATATTTGTTGACGAAAATTACAAAGTTGATATAGATAAACTCGTCTGGAACCCGTCTTCAGTAGATGGCAACTAGAAATAGAAATTAGCTTTAAAAAAATGGATCTTAAAAAAACCGAACTACGAAATACTAACTACGAACCACTAGCAATCGTAGGCCCGACCGCCAGCGGCAAGTCGGACTTAGCGCTAAAAATGGCCATGACGTACCAGGGGGAAATAATTGCTGCTGATTCCCGAACTATTTATAAGGGGATGAACATCGGCACTGCCAAACCATCTTTGCAAGATCAAAAACTCGTACCCCATCATTGTCTGGATATAATTACCCCTGACCAAAAGTTTTCGGCCAGTGAGTTTAAACACTTAGCAAACACGGCAATAATAGATATTCAAAGTCGTGGCAAATTACCTATCATGGTAGGGGGCAGCGGCCTTTATATTGATAGTGTGCTTTTTGATTACCAATTTAGTGAATTTAGTGCCGAGCGTGACCCGCAAAATCCACGACATTTAAAAAAGACCGAACAACTATCGCGACCAAAAAAACTAATTCCCAATACACTTGTAATTGGCCTATGCGTACCAAAAGAAGTCTTGCATGAAAGGATTGAACAACGAATCGACGCTATGCTGGCCGCAGGTCTACTGCAAGAAGTACAAAACTTGCTCAAAACTTACAAGCTCGAAGCCCCTGGCATGCTAGCTCCAGGGTATAAGGAATTTAGTAGGTATCTTAGGGGGCAGGTGTCATTTGAAGAAGCAAAAAACCAGTTTATTAAAAGTCATAAGCAACTAGCTAAACGACAGATGACTTGGTTTAAGCGCAATAAAAATATCCAATGGTTTGCTAGCGGGGAAGAGGCCTTTAAATTTTTTGAACACAAAATGCGTTGAATAAGCCATGATTTGGTACAATGTATTTAAAGAGGAGAAGCCATGGTCGAGCAACTTTTTGGATCAAAAACTCGAGTCAAACTACTACAGCTATTTTTTAGCAATCCAAACCGTGCATTTTATGTACGCGAAATTACTCGCAAGGTAGATGAGCAGATTAATTCTGTCCGCCGCGAACTCTCTAATCTACTAAGCGTAGGAATTATCAAATCCGAAACCAATGAAGACAATAGTAACCGCCTTTACTATGAAGTTAACCAGGACTACGAATATTATCAGCCGCTAGCTATGATTTTTGGCGGCGTTCATGCTGTGGCTACAGACAAATCTCCAAAGCAAGACACAAGCGCCAAGGTAAAAACTACTCCAAAAGTGTCAGAACACCCAATGGCTAAAGATATCCGCGGCACTGGACGAGTGGATATAGCTATACTAACAGGTCAGTTTACTCGTGATGAGCTCAGCGGTATTGATGTGCTAATAGTTGGGGATGTTAATCCTTCCAAATTAGCCAAATTCATAGAGAGCCTAGAAAAGGCCGAGAATAAAGAATTGCGATACACGTCTATGCCGCTTGCTACCTATCAGTATCGCATGCAGATTAACGATCGTTTTATCAATAATGTGCTGGCGGCCAAGAAGCAGATTATTATTAATAATCCCGACCAACCAATTAAATAAAAAAGGAGTAATAATAAATGGAATTACAATATTTTGGTGCCAACTGCCTAAGAATTACAACAAAGAAAGCTCAAATAGTTACCGATGACAACCTAGCAAGTTTGGGGCTTAAATCTGTGACCAAGCCCGATGACATTAGCCTGCGCTCCAATGACAAGCTGCCCGACGTGCATGGTCGTTTTACTGCTGATATGCCTGGGGAATACGAAATATCAGGAGTAATAATTAAAGGAATTGCGGCGCGTTCGCATATGGAAGAGGAGGGAAAAAGTACCAGCGTAATCTATACCCTTACTGCAGATGCTGTAAAAATTGCAATACTTGGCCATATCAATGAAGATCTAAGCGAAGAGCAACTGGAAAGTATAGGCATGGTAGATATAGCTGTTATTCCAGTAGGCAATAGTGGCTATACGCTTGATGGAATAGGCGCTTTAAAGGTCGTTAAGCAGATAGAACCAAAAGTTGTTATACCAGTTCACTACGCAGACAAGGCTATTAACTACGAAGTACCCCAAACAGAATTAGCAGAGGCCATAAAAAGCTTGGGTATGGAACCGGCCGAAACAGTAGCAAAGTATAAATTCAAGTCTAGTGATTCAGGCGACTCCACTCAGCTAATCATTCTTGAACGCCAATAAATAATCGTCAGAATTTGTCTGCATGGGGCTGTATGCCTAGATAAAATGGAGATTATTGTGTAGGTTTGGCACTTGGGTTGACACCCCTGGGGTACCGATGTAGAATGTTCGAGGTACTTTTGTAGATCCATCGGCTTAAATAGTGGTGAGATCCAAAACGTTATTTAACAAGTAGATATGATAATGCACCAGACGGGCAGCTAGTTTTTTATATTTTTAAGAAGGCCGGCTGCCCATCTGGTGCACTCTTTTTTGCCGTGCCGTGGTAATTTACGTGGCATGGTGCAACTAGTGCTCCCGGAGAAGGCAAGGACAAGTAGTTCGCCCTAATAAGGCGAACACCACCCAATCAGGAGGCTACTATGCCCCAGGCTCCCCGCGCCGGTCCGGACGAGATTGGTTCCCCCAACTCGGCCAGTAGGGTGAATGTGATCAACGGCGACATGGTCGGTCCTAGCCCGAGCGCGCAGCTCGGCGTCGGCGGCAAGAACGGTTCTTGACACATCACGGGCTCGCGGCGCGTTGATTCGCGTCGCTCCCATCGTCTCATCAGAACGCCGCGCAAGCTGCGTTCTGCCTAGCGAGTAGCCCGAAGGCTGTTCGTTCACATAGCAGTTCCCCAATAGAGAGTTCCGCACGTGTTCCGTGCGGGCGCCTGGGTTTACCTGGGTATAAAAGAGCGTGCGGGGGCCCCCAGGGAACGGGTGGCCCCCCCGGATATTTAAAAAAAAAAACAAGACTCTGAAATCCCATCCCGTCGACCGGGCTTTTTGGCTTTTTCTAAATACCAAACATCCTACTCTTGCCTCTCCTTCCATTCGCCAAGCGCTGAGCCTCGCTCTGGATCGCTCAAAAATTACCCAG
>CAZUXR010000009.1:0-20502 GCA_964624785.1 uncultured Candidatus Saccharibacteria bacterium | reverse complement strand
CTGGTGTTCGGTGGGGGCGGGTGGGTTTACGTGGTAATAAAAGAGCGGTGGGGCCCCCGCTGTCCGGGGGTCGCCCCAGCTCTTCTTTCAAAGAAAAAGCATATCTACTTGTTAGCCCTAAACCCGCTCCAAAGCAAAAAAGCCCAAGAGCGGGATTTTTTTATACCAAAAACCATAAACAACCAACCAAGAACCAACTAGCTTAAAGAAGGCCTTTTTTCTTGAGGGTACGGATGGCTTGGGTGCTGATTTTCATCTTCACTTTTCTGCCATCTACAGTTAAAGTTTTGGTTTGTAGGTTAGGCTTCCAAACCTTTTTGGTATGGCGCTGAGAAAAGCTAACGTTATTGCCGTATTGCTTGCCTTTGCCTGTAATGTCACACTTTTGCATAAAATTTCCTTTAGGGAGTTATTAGTGACTAATTATAAGGTGTAAAACAGATTGAGTCAACCCAGATGATAATTTTTGGAGTTGCTATATACTAGAAGCTATATGAGTGATACAGTTCAAGCTTTAATTATTTTACTGCCGGTCTTGTTAGTGTCTATGTCTGTTCACGAAATGATGCATGCGTTTACGGCCGATTGGCTGGGTGATGACACAGCTAGAGTTATGGGAAGGGTGTCGTTAAATCCCATCCGCCACATAGATCCGTTTCTAACTGTAGCGATTCCGCTACTTTTGATATTGAGTCATAGTCCATTCCTGTTTGGCGCGGCAAAACCCGTGCAAGTTAACTTTAACAGGCTTAAATACGACGAATTTGGCGGAGCGATCGTTGGGATGATCGGCCCGCTAACTAACTTGGCTATTGCCTCGGTTGCCGCCCTCTTATTTAATATTGTTGGACCGGTCCAGGGAGGGGCAATTTACGAGATATTTAGAATAACAATTGTGCTTAATGTGGGGTTATTTGTGTTTAACAGCATCCCCTGGCCACCCCTAGACGGCTCCAGGCTACTATATGCGTTTGCGCCTCGCCCAGTACAGAACGTGATGGAATCAATAGAAGGAATGGGCATAAGCGGCCTGTTAATTTTTATATTCTTGTTCTACCAACTCGGTGGCCCAATAACGGATTTGATGCTTAAGCTTGTGCATATTCTGGCTCCAGGCCTGGTGATATAATTAAATAGGTCGGTTTGCTGTCCCCGCGCAATAAATTTTCTGAACATTAGAACTAAAAAGGGAGTCTAATATCGGGACAGCCCGTGGGCTGTACGTGCGGACACCCACTTTGCTACAGTACGCAGAGTAAATCAAAGCGCACCAGGGGCAGCAAGCCGACCACCTGATAATAGTATTTGGTCGAACAGAAGATAATTCTTCTGAACGTATAATTTACTTCTTTAATAGACCTATCAATTTATCCGGATCAATCGGTACGCCAATCCAAATAAGACCGTAGTATGCCGCGACAATCAGCAGAACAGACACGAAGGTAGAGCCGAAGTTGTTGAATAACCACCTACCAATTTTTATATATGTAGGCGTGTTCTCCAGCTCGTCGATCAGATAATTATGGAACCTGAGTATATTACCGCGATACTCAATTTGCCGTTGTTTCACACTTTCCAGTTCAGTGTCATCGTACTTTTTCGTGTTAGAAAAATCTATCAGATCGTCATTGTCTAGCATTAGGAATGATAATTGTTCATTTTGATCTGACATCTCTCGATAAATGAACTCCCTGACATTTTCTAGTATCCGATAATCATCAAGCCGCCGGTAGTTTTTGTAGAGCTTATTGAGCAGTAGTTTTTTTGAAAAACTTTCTTGTAACGGCGAGTACGGATCGATGTATGACTTGAGCGTTCGTTCGCTAACACCCTGCTTTAATAACGCCCAGACCATTACGCGCAGATTACCCAGATGTTTAGGGATCTCGCTTATCTCTCGGTCACCATGAGTAAGAAAGCTATCGACCGAACCTAGAGTTAGGGCGAAGCGTTGCTCTTCGGGTATCCTGCCACCGATTGAAGGTAAGACTTCAATCGGTATACTTTTTCGCTTGGCAATCTTCACTAAATTGTCGCGATCAGTCCTCAATAAGGTGACGAGTGTGGCGGCTTCGTCGATTAGATCCTTGCCTGTTTTAACTAACTTCTTTTCTTTCGTGAGCTTATCAACGGTTTTCCTCAGAACGGACTTTTCGGACATAAACTGCATATAATGCGCGATTACCGTCAGTAACTGCTCGTACTGCAACGGGGTTCTGATCTCTTCTTTCGTACTTTGTACGGCTTCCTGATAGCGTCGTTCTAGCTCTTTGAATGTTCGATCTCGGTTCATGAGTAAATTATCCCCTCTAGCGATGTAGGTAGCAAGCAATAGCACAATCAAAAAACGATGGCGATGAGCTACGTTCACGGAGACCGCACCCTAAAAGGTGGAGATTTTGTGATTTTGGTCGGGGTGACAGGACTTGAACCTGCGACCTCACGGCCCCCAGCCGTACGCGCTACCAACTGCGCCACACCCCGTTATATTATGCTGTCTTGAGCTGCTAACCAGCCTTGGTTGTGCGTGGTTAGCCAATTCCGACGCTTGCGGTCGGGATCCCGACACCGCTAGTGCGGTCGTCGGTGCTGCGCTACACCCCGACAACTCATCTATTATCTGATAAGATATAGCTATGTGGCAAGACAAAGAAGAGTCGCTTTATCAAAAGTTTACCTTTGCCGACTTTAAGCAGGCGTTTAGATTCATGGAAGAAGTCGCTGCTGCAGCCGAGCGGCAACATCATCATCCAAAATGGCTAAATGAATGGAATACGGTGGAAGTTTGGCTAAGCACCCATGAATCCAATAATATTACAGATAAAGACCGCAAACTAGCTAAGACTATCGACGGCATTTATGAAAGGCAAGGCACTTAAGTGAAAACCTTAAAATTTGATCACGATTTAGCAGTTCTTATTTTGAGTGGCAAAAAAACAAGCACCTGGCGTCTTTATGACGATAAGGATTTGTCCGTAAACGATAACTTTAATGTCGTTGATAAGGTTGATCCAAAAGATCCAAGCACATGGGAAATTGTTGGTAGGGGAAGAATAACAGAAATTATAGAAAAGAACTTAGGCGATGTTAACAGCAAAGACATGGAGGGGCACGATAGCTTTGAATCCAAAGAGGGTATGCTTAAAGAGTACCAAAATTACTATGGCCAGAACGTGGACTACAAAACTCCTGTAAAAATTATATTTTTTGAATTCAGTCCGGGGCAGGCGCAGATTGCGACCGGCGGAATGCTACTAGAGGAGGCTAAAGTCTACACGGACGGAGGTTCACGTGGTAATCCGGGAGAATCAGCCTGCGCATACGCAATCTGTAAAATGGACGATTCTGTTGTAGAAAAGTCAGGATTTTACATAGGAATCGCCACCAACAATCAGGCGGAGTATGCAGGGTTCGCTCATGGGCTAGAGCGCGCCAGACAGTTGGATATTAAAAGAATTACTCTAATGTCAGACAGCCAACTTGTAGTTAATCAGATGAAGGGTATATACAAGGTTAAAAACCAGGAACTTGCGCCACTGCATAAAGAGGTGGCGGATTTAGCTAGATCTTTTGAACACATTAATTTTGTTTATGTGCCCAGGGAGTTGAATCGTATCGCCGATGCAGAAGTTAATCGGATACTGGACGAACACGAGCGGACAAAGAAAAATCACCGACATTAGTTCGGTGATTTTTGTTAGCCAGACCATTTGTAAGCCGGGTTCTGTATCCCAATAAATCGGGATGTTGATCATCTATCTAGTCCTAGCATTGATGCTAGGATCGAGCGGATTAATCGACAATCGTAGCGGGTCGCTCTTGTAGATTGTCTCCTTGCAGCAGGCAGGGTTTACCTCTTCCGTATGTCACCATACAGAACTGTGAGCTCTTACCTCACTCGTTTCACCCTTACCAATTCTATTTCGAAAATTAGAACTGGAGGTATCGTTTCTGTGGCACTTTCCCTAAGGTCGCCCTCGGTTGCCGTTAGCAACTGCCATTACCCTATTGCTGCCAGGACTTTCCTCCCCGCACCTTAAACAGCTAATCCCAGGGGATTAAACTTTAAGCGATCAACACCTTTGAATCAAACCGTTCTGATATTTGCGCTATAACGAAGTACCTTTACCGGCCAGAGCTGTTTAAGGTGCGGGGCGATCAACTCATAATCTGGCTAATGTTTATTATAACAGATTTAGGGCTTATAAAAAACTGCCGAACTAGTTTTTGACGGCGGCTTTTAGTATTGTAGCGAAGGATTTTGGTTCGTTAACAGCTAGCTCGGCCAGTATTTTGCGGTCGATGGTAATATTTGCTTTTTTGAGTCCGGCAATTAACAGGCTATAGGTTGTGCCGTGCTCCCTGGCTGCGGCATTAATGCGTGCGTTCCATAACTGGCGGAATGTTCGTTTTCGGTTTCGTCTGTCTCTGTAGGCGAATTGTAGAGAACGAGTTACAGCTTGCTTGCCGCGCTTAATACTGCTGCGGTTGGAGCGGCTCATGCCCTTAGTAGCTTTTCTAATTTTCTGGTGGCGCTTGTGGCTGGTTACGCCTCTTTTAACTCGCATAGTTTACTCCTTAGACTCCTAAAATCCTGCGCATATTCTTTGCCTGTTTTCCATGCAAAGTCTCTGTTCCGGCAAAAGTTCGCTTACGCGAAGCGCTCTTTTTTTGTAGAAAGTGACCGCCGCCAGCATGACGTCGAATAACTTTGCCAGTCTTAGTGACGGCAATTCGTTTCTTAGTTCCGCTGTGAGTTTTTAGCTTTGGCATTTCTTTCCTAAAATTAATTTTCTTACTGAACTGGTTTGATAGGAGACGTTCTTCTGATGACAAAGTTTAGCTGTCGTCCGGCGAAC
This sequence comes from uncultured Candidatus Saccharibacteria bacterium, assembly GCA_964624785.1. Taxonomy (GTDB): domain Bacteria; phylum Patescibacteriota; class Saccharimonadia; order Saccharimonadales; family UBA10212; genus CAZUXR01. The sequence continues at coordinate 15,643 of CAZUXR010000009.1, read as the reverse complement.
TGGGGCGGCTGATCTACGCTTATCCCGTCTCCTAGGATCTCTATAACTTTTTCGGCTAGCTTAAAGCCTAATTCTTTATGAGCCAGTTCTCGTCCCCGATATATTACCGTAATTTTTACTTTATGTCCAGCATCTACGAACTCTGTTACCTTGCGTAGTTTAACCCCTAGGTCATGTTCGCTAATTTTTAAGCCAATTCTCATCTGTTTTAGGTCAAGAGGTTTGCTTTTGATACGGCTTTTTTGCAATTGTTTAGTGCGCTGGTAATTATATTTGCCCCAGTCGACTATTTTAGCTACAGGTGGGTTGGCTTCTGGCGATACTACTACTAGATCTTTTCCTTCTTCTTCTGCCGCCGCCAGAGCTTCGGCCCTGGTTAATACACCTAATTGTTGGCCCTCTTCGTTAATCACTCGCAACTGGGGTGCGCGTATCGCCTCGTTGACTGACGGATTTTTTGTGATCTTAGGATTCTCCTTTAGAGCTTGCTGCTAATTCAAAGTCTAACAGTTCTCTTTCTGCCGATCAAGGTTTGTAGGTTTTAGTGAGGTTTTTAAATAAAAACTTGCTGGCGATATTGCAAGGCCTCGCCTATGTGCTGAGGCTCTATATTGTCGCTACCCTCTAGATCCGCTATTGTTCGGGCCACCTTAACCGATCTTACATACGAACGTGCGGATATGCCGAGTTTGATACTGGCGTTATCTAACAAATCTTTTGCTTCCTGGGATAAGCCGGCTAGCTCGCGGACTTCTTTATTGGACATAGAAGAGTTCGAGCGGGCAGTATTGAATCGTTTGCGCTGTAGCTCGCAAGCTTTTTCTACCCTTTCCTTGATCGCTTTAGTTTCGTTTGTAATCTGTCTTTTTTCTAGCAAACGTTTATGGTCTACGTCGTTAACTGGCAGATGTAAGTCAATACGATCTAGAATGGGACCCGATATTTTTCTTTGGTATTTGGCGATTGCGGCAGCCGAACATGAGCAAGCTTTCTCTGTACCATAATAACCACAGGGGCAGGGGTTGTGTGTGGCTACCAGTATAAAATCGGCAGGGTAGGTGGCAGAATCTTTTACTCTAACTACCGTCACTTCTCTATCCTCTAGGGGCTGACGTAAAGCCTCTAGGGAGCTGTGGCTGAACTCGGGGAGCTCATCCAGGAATAAGACACCCCTGTGAGCCAAACTGGCTTCTCCTGGCTTTGGTTTTGACCCACCGCCTACTATAGCCGTGGTGCTAACTGTGTGGTGAGGGGCCCTGAACGGGCGCTGGCTGATTATTGCGTCGGAATTGCCGGCGCTCAGACTGTGCAAATGAGTAACCTCCAGCACTTCGCTATGGTCGAGGTCTGGCAGAATTCCGCACATAGCTCTGGCCAACATAGTTTTACCCGTACCAGGTGGACCATGAAGCAGAATATTATGGTGTCCGGCCGCAGCTATCTCTAGTGCGCGCTTGGCAATTGGTTGGCCAGTAATTTCCGAAAAATCTACAACTTCTTTACGTCTGCTAGTTGCATCAACGCTACCTTCGCCAGTAGGAATAGCTTTTAACAGCACAGAACCATTTAAATCCATGTAGACATCACGCAGAGTATCGGCAGCTTTGACAATGATGTCGGGTACTAACATAGCTTGCTTGAGGTTGCGAGCGGGAATGTAGAAGGTACTCTTGCCTAGTTTTTTAGCTGCTAGGATTCTGCCGATCAATCCCCTAACGGTATTTAGTGAGCCGTCTAGGCTCAATTCGCCCAGGAATACAGTGGTGTCTAGACCTTCATTTTTAATTTGCTTACTTTCTAGCAGGATGGCGACAGCCATCGCAAGATCGAGGCTAGTTGAATCTTTAGGTACATCTGCTGGCGAAAGGTTAATTGTTATTCGTTTTTTCGGTAGCTGCATTGAGCAGTTTGCAAAACTTGCCCTTAGGCGTTCTTTAGCTTCGTCTACTGCTTTTGATGCATAGCCAATTATTATAATTGCTGGCAAGCCGTTCGTAATATGGCATTCAACATTGATTATCACGCCGCCTGCGCCTGAATAATCAACGATACTTTTTATGCTTTTTGTCATATTTATATTATCGCATTTTAGGCTTGGAAATAAAATACCCGGCGATTTTAGCCGGGTATTTTATGAGTTTTGCTTCTGGTTTTTATAATTTGTTTGGCGGATATGTTTGTTTGCTTTTTTTGGAACAACGGCTTGCGAGAAGCCGTTGTTACTGTGTTTTTTGTTTTTGAGCACTTTTTTTATTCAAAGTGCTGGTATCATCTTATAAATTACATTTTTTGCTGTCAATACATTAGTTTAATAAACCTGTGTATAACTTATGTTTTTATTTTTTGTGGTAGCTCAAAGCTGCCACGTTATTATGTTTTTCTAAGCATATTCTAATGATTAGTATATTTAAAATTGAAGACCTTAAGCTCGCTAAGAGCATAAAAAATTCATTTCGGCACAGATCGATAAAATGGGTTGGGTGAGTAGTGAAGTTACTGTAAGTTTGCTGCGTGACATGCGCTGGCTGAGAGTATTTGTCCAGCAAGCGGTTAAATTATTTAGGTGTAATAAATTTAATCGGCATGTGACGTGGTATATAGATGCCCTGCTGGCTCACATTACAAACTTTGAATTATAACTTTGTCGCGCCAATTCTGGTTCGTCAAAGACAATAAGTAATTTATATAAATAAGAAAGCACGTTATGTTTCGCGTAATGATTCATAGCGCGCAAGACCTGCTGGTGGTGAATGGCTTTTTGGCAGACAGCCATAATAGTCGGCTAACTAGCGAACTAAGCGATTTAGAATAAAAGTACTCACGCTATGTGCGTAAATGTTTAGGAAAAATTATGCTGACGACTGGCGGCCCTACTTTGCGATTGTCGTGCTTGTGTTTTGAGTTCGATATGCTCGGGATGTCTTGTGCTGTAAGTAGCTTAATTTATATCGAGCACACAGCGTTAAAGCAAGGCAATTAACATAACTTACATAGTATTTACAACATAAATAATACAACTAAGTAGACTGATATAGAAATTCCTATATCTGTAACGTTGTGTAAAGTAGCATAAATATTATTGACATTTTTAAGCATATGCGCTAGTATGGTTTTGTAAGTCGAAAACAAAAAACTTACCCCACTAAACGGCAGCAGCGGAGGACGTTTAGGATATCGCTCTTCGTATTGAAGAAGAGCGGTCAGTCACAAGCCATGGGTCGGTAAGCGCTAAATAGTATTAATTTAATGAGCGCATTTACCGCCCTGGCTCTTTGTTTTATACTTTAGACATAATGATACTCAACTGGTCACGACTTATAAAACCTTTAATATTGACCAGTGCAAGTCTGCTAATTATTATTCTGTGCTTAACATTAACAAGCCCAGTGGGAAACGTTTCCTATATAATTCCGTTCTTCCTTGCCTTGTTAGTATTTTTATTGAGTTTTGGATATCTTTGTGTGTATCTCTGGGTGGGTGATGTGCAGCAAAAAAATAGATATCGAATATCCATCGTGAGCATAGCTCTTTTGGTAATGGTGATGTTTAGGAGTGCCAAATCTCTTAGTTTCGCAGACGCGTTTGTGCTGGGTGCTATCACCCTAGGTCTATTGTTCTACAGTAGCAAACGAAGTTAGAATTATCATGAGGAATAAGACATGATAAGTAAGTCTATCTTGTTCGGCTAAACGGAGTTTTAATTTTAAATATCTTGGATGTATTTTTGAGACTATACTAAAGTATAATATAGCTTATGGCCGAGAATATTAGGGAATCGAACCCAACACCCCAGTTTGAACTTCCACAAACACCCACTGGTGGGCAGGAGGCATTGACTGAGCGCGCCATTGAACAGAAGCCCGCAGGAGAGCCTGCTGCAGGCAAAAAAGCACCTAAAGCTTTAACACCTCCACCGGCCGAACCCCCCGCTGTGACTGTTGTTACTGCTACGGATAAACAAGATCCAGCATCTGCTGGCCAGGGTCAGATTTCTGGTGATATGAAGGCCGAGGACACTGATCTTATAGAGAAGCAGTGGGTAGATCGAGCTAAGGCGATTGTCGCCCATACCCAAGATGATCCGCATAAGCAAAAGGACGAAATGAGCAGATTTAAAGCGGAGTATGTAAAAAAACGGTTTAACAAAACTGTCCCGGTTGACGACACGGTAACCCCATGAGTCTTATTATTATTCTGGTATGTTTTCTAGTTTTATTGCTGGCAGGATGCGGGTTTGGATATTTTTATGTTCGAAAACTTTACCGCGAGCAAAAAAACTACGAACGCGGCCTAAAAATGATCCCGCTGCTCATACATTTGCCTCCTCCTAGCGATGACACAGAAGTGGGCGGTCGAGATGCACGTGATGTCGTAGAAGAAAACATATCACGCGCCCAGGTTTTATATAGCATTTTAGCGAGCGTCTTTCAGAAAGGCTTTAAAAATAAATTTTATGGCCAGCGACACATTGCATTAGAGGTTATAGCCACTAAAGGTGCCATACATTTCTATGCAGCTGTGCCGGTCGCATTGCTAAGCGTTGTAGAACAAGCAATAGTTAGTGCTTATCCGGCTGCCAGGTTAGAGGAGGCCAGTGAGCACAATATTTTTAGTCCAGTGGGACGAATAACCGGTACTCTGGGCGGAGAACTAGTATTAAAAGAAAAGTTTGCGTATCCGATCGCAACCTACCAGGACTTAAAAAGAGACACCATGCAGGCTCTTCTGAATTCTCTATCCAGTCTTACCAAAGAGGATGGGGCAGGGATACAAATCATGTTGCGCCCGGCTGGCTCTTCGTGGCGCAAAGAAGCTAATGCGGAAGCTTACAAGAAAAAACATGGCAAAACAAACTCTAAGGGATTGGAATCTGTTTTTGGGGGAGTAGGGCAGGTATTTACAGCTTTAACCAAACCACCAGATGCGGATGAGCCGGGCAAGGATAAAGATCACGAGGTATCGTCACTTGACCAGTCAATCATTCAGGCCATAGAAGACAAAACCAAACTGCCAGGGTTCGAGGTCTTGATAAGGGTGGTCGCTTCGTCAAACATAACTCACAGAGCACAATCGATCCTAAATAATATAGTAGCTACATTCGCCCTATACGATGCTCCTGGTAAAAATGGATTTAAGTTTGTGCCGGCAAAAGATATCGACAGTTTTGTTACCGCTTATATTCTTAGATTTTTTCCACAGAACAACTCAACCAACATATTGAACGCGGTTGAGGTAGCGAGCTTGTTCCACTTTCCGGATCAGCACAGCATACCAACTAGTAAGCTTGAGCGTCAGGCTTCTAAGCAAGTTGATGGTCCGCGCAATGTGCCGGAACAGGGGTTATTGTTTGGATATAACATGTTTAGAGGTGCCAAAAAAGCTATCAAGCTATCCGAAATAGACAGAGCTCGGCACATGTATGTTGTGGGGCAGACTGGTACTGGTAAGTCTACCTTTCTAGAAAACCTGGCTCTTCAGGATATGTTAGAAGGCCGCGGTTTTGCATTTGTGGATCCTCACGGCGATACGGCAGAGAAACTGCTCTCTATGGTCCCCAAAGAGCGCACAGAGGATGTTATTTACTTTTGCCCGGCCGACATGGATTACCCTATGGGGCTTAACATGTTTGAATATCATTCGCCCGACCAAAAGGACTTTTTGATCCAAGAGGCGATAAACATGCTTTATAAGCTATATGACCCAACCCACTCGGGAATTATTGGTCCGCGCTATGAGCATTTGTTTAGGAACGCCGCGCTTACGGTTATGGCCGATCCTAACGGAGGTAGTTTTGTAGATATACCTAAACTTTTCCGCGACCCGCAATACGTAAAACAAAAATTAAAGTATGTTACAGATCAGAATGTTTTGGAATTTTGGCAGAAAGAGATGCCTCAGTCGCAACGTTCTAGCGAATTCGGGGAAATCGTTAGCTGGTTTGTTAGTAAGTTCGGCGCTTTCTTATCGAATGAAATGATGCGCAATATTATCGGCCAGAACAAAAGCTCATTCAACCTGCGTGAAATTATGGACGAAGGAAAAATTTTGCTAGTTAATCTTAGTCGCGGGCGAACAGGGGATCTCAACTCTAAACTCCTGGGCATGATATTTGTCATGAAGTTCGAGGCCGCCGCCATGAGTCGAGCAGATGTACCAGAAGAGTACCGCCGTGATTTCTGCTTGTATGTAGATGAGTTCCAAAACTTTTCCACCGAATCTTTTGCCGATATTTTGAGTCAGGCTCGAAAGTATCACTTAAATCTAATAGTTGCCAACCAGTTTACTACACAGTTAACGGAAGAAGTCCGGGATGCGGTATTTGGTAATGTGGGGACAGTAGTGTCTTTTCGTGTGGGCACCAACGACGCAGAATTCTTAGCCAAGCAATTCGCGCCGGTTTTTGATACGGACGACCTACAATTCATACCAAACGCTAATACTGTTGTAAGAATGATGATAGGTGGGGTTCCGGTACAGCCATTTAGCATGGCCACGTTGCCTCCTCTGGGTAATCCTAACCCCAAGCTTGCTGACGCACTCAAACAGCTTTCTGCCGCCAAGTATGGGCGACCCAAGGCGGCCGTGGAAGAACAAATTTTTAAACGTTTAGAGACTCAAAAAGTCGAGCGCTTACCATCGGCTGATACGGATAAGCTTCTAGAGAAATATGGGCTTGGCAGCCCTGGTGGAATGACTAGTCCGACGACTGGTGCTCCAGGTTTGGCCGCACCGCAAGCTAACGGTCCGGCAAAAGGGTCATCGTTTCTTGATGAATGGCTCGCTAAGCGCAAGGCAGCGTCTTCCAGCGGTGTAATGAACCCGCCACCAAAACCTCAGGCCGTAGCGCCTTCTCCAGCTCCAGCAGCTGTACCATCTCCGGCAGCAGTTACTCCTCAAGTTGCACCAACTCCTCCTCCGCAGCCCGAGATTCCGCCAACTCCCGCCGCACTCCTTGATACAAACAATTCTACTTCCGGCGAGTTTAAAATAAATCGTTCTTCTTCTGTAGGCGATGAGCCAGGGGATACAATAGGCGAAGAGTATGTTCACACCGTGCAGATAGATAAAGACGGCACCCTAAAATATGATGCTTAAGATAGCCTTGCGGTCCTAGTTGTTACGTTTGGTGTGAGCTATTTTCCAAAGCAACTCTATCGTCCAGCCAAGCAAAAATCCTAAAATGAGCAAGAATAAGAAAATGAAGAAGTTGTATTTATAACCATAGTGCTTTGTTATGTAGTAATAGCTAGAAGTACCCAAAAAAGACAACAACCCCCCACCCAAAATTCCAGACGGCCGGCCTACAGTTTTGGCGGTGGCTTCGCTGGCGGCATCAATCACAGGGTTATGCATTACAACACTGATTAATTTATCGGGAGCAGATAGCTTTTTGCGCACTCGAATTAGCGTTCTAGTTAGTGCCATATCTTTTAATTCTTTATTAACGAACGACTGAGAGGGGGTGCTGTAATCTTCTTCTTCGGAAACAAGCTGCTCGTCTGACGATACAGCTTCCTCTTGGACCTCGTGGCGGATATGGGAAATGCTTTCTTTGTGCTCGTTGCGAGGTTTTTCGTTGGACTCGGATTTTTTTTCGTGGCTTGCAGCCTTCTCGTGGTTTGCTTCTGAATCGTTAGATTCGTAGCGCTCATTATTAAATTTAATCGTCTCTGACATCTTACATATTCCCGCTTATTACATATTCTTCTCTAACTATATCGAGCTCTCGGGCCATTATTCGAGCGCGAGCAAATAAATAACCGACAATCATTGTTACTATTGCTCCTATAGCAATACCGGTACCTGGTCCGGTATTTGGCAGCGTGGCGGTTGCCTCGTTGATCGTTTTGGCTACAGGACAGTTTACATTCATAACTACGTCATTCCCGTAGCTATTGGCTATTTTGCAATTGTAATCGGGCGACACGGTAGATGGGGTGTTAGTCGCGGGAATAACTTCTTTAACTTTAACACTAATGGTTTTAGTATCGGACGAATTAGCCCTTATGATACCTGTAGTCCAATGAAGAGTGTTCTGGCTATCTATGCTTATTCCCTGAGAGCTAAGTTCGGCAGGGTCTTTAATATCGGCGTATTGTAAGACGCTGCCAAAGTAATCTTCCCCCTGATAATCTTTGTAGTCGGCATCGGTTACGTTCTTGGTCGTAAGAGTGAATTCAAGTACGTCACCGTTTTTTACGGTGGTATTGTTGGCGTTTCCACCCCCGGTTAGGTTTGTGACTGATTTAGATAAATTTAATCTTGGACTGACTGCCGGAGGTGGAGGTGTTGCCGGAGGCGGGGTAGCCGGCGGGGGTGTTGCTGGTGGAGGGGTTGGTGCGGGCGGAGTTATGGGCGGCGGCGCGGCACCGTGCGGCACAACCACAGTTATACAGGGACGCTCAGAATAAACTACCGGCGTCTGGGCGGAATTAATTCTTGCGTTATTACATATTACGGTCCCATTGGGTACGGAATTTTTAACTTTGGCAACAAGGGTACGGACATGAGGTGTCGCACTATAACCCAAATCCCCGCCACTTGTTATTATTAAGGTGTTTCCTTCTATCGCGGTAAGGGTATCTAGCGAAACAAAACTAAGATTGGTATTTAAGTCATCCCGGACGCTAAAGCCAGTGGCAAGCGAATTATTAACGCTATTCTGGAACTCTAATCTAAACTGGACAGTGTCCCCGGGGTGAGTCGTAGCGCCAGTTAGCAATGTTTTATGGATCGATAACTTAGGAGCTGGTGGACTGGGCAAGTACGATCCAACAAAAGTAGGGTTACCGCAGGTTTTTAGTATCCAGAACTGTTTGCCGTATATATTATGGCCGGTAAATGCTGGGTAGGTCGTCGACCCGCCTCTATCCCATGCATGCAAAGGTCGTTCGTAAATATTAAATCCGCCCGCGTTTATGGTCCGTTCACCCCATGCGGCTCCATTTATACCAAAAGCGCCAAGCGGCTGTTTTCCAACACTCCAATAGCTTTGGGCGGTAGAGTGCAGGGTTGAGTTTGGGTTTTGGCCGGATATACTAGCAATACTATCCCTGGTTATTCCAAACTTTCCATAAATCGCCCGAATATTTCCGGTATTAGAATCCCAAGCGTTTAAAATGCTATTTTTAGTAGTAATACCGTCAAGAACATTGTTTGGGGAGGCGGCCAAAGATTGTTCGGCCGGGTAAAGTGCTGCAACCAGCTGTACCCCCATAGATAAAACAATCATTATAAAGCCAAGTTTGCGGATCGCGGCTTCTTGGTGCATACGCTTTGCGTAGAAGTTAACCTGTCCTATAAGACTAGGGTTAAATGGCAGGTTAGCTAATAATTTTTTGAACATAGATTATACTCAATTATCATTATAACTCTCATGGTTATTTAACCAAGAAAAAATGTATTCAAAAGCCTCCGCTTAGAGTATTTTTTACGTCAAGATATTGTTATCCGTTCATATTTCTTCTATAATTATGCGTAAGAACGAGGGGACGCAGCTTTGGCTGCCATAGCCGAGTGCTTTTAATAAATAAGAAATCCTAATTAAACAGATACGAGTGAGGGAGCGATTACTCTTGAGTGCCGCAGAAAAACAAAGTTACGACGCTAGTCAAATTCAAGTATTAGAGGGGTTAGAACCAGTCCGCAAGCGACCTGGTATGTACATAGGTAGTACGGGCATAGAGGGCCTTCACCACCTGGTTTGGGAAATTGTAGATAACGGTATAGACGAAGCGCTAGCAGGTTTTGCCACCCATATATCCGTAGAGATATTAGAAGACGGCAGTATAACGGTAATCGACGATGGTCGCGGTATTCCTACCGATAAACACGCTAAAACAGGTAAGAGCGGAGTTGAGACAGCGCTGACAATCCTGCACGCCGGGGGCAAGTTCGGTGGCGGCGGCTATAAAGTATCTGGTGGGCTGCACGGCGTGGGAGTTAGCGTTGTTAACGCCCTATCTACAAAATTATCGGTCACGGTTTATCAAAAAGGTAATATTTATCGTCAAGAATATGAGCGCGGCGCACCAACCACCGAACTGAAAATTATCGGCAAAAGTGATAGGCATGGAACAGAGATAACCTTCTGTCCGGACGACACTATTTTCGAGACCACCACCTTTAATTACGAGACGATCCTTAATCGCTTGCGTCATCAGGCATACCTTACGAAAGGTGTTAGAACTTCCCTAAAAGATAATCGAACTGGCAAAGCCTATAGTTTTTATTTTGAAGGGGGGATTGCATCTTACGTCCGCCATCTAAACAGTACTAAAGAGATTCTAGACGAAGACATTTTTAGCGTTGATAAAGAAGCTGGCAATGGTGTGGTAGAAATTGCACTGCAATACACCGACGCTTTTTCAGAAACGGTGATGGCTTTTGCGAACAACGTATACAATCCTGACGGTGGTACGCATCTGACTGGTTTTAGGACAGCTCTTACTAGAGTAGTAAACGACTATGCCCGCAAAAATGGATTAATTAAAGAAAAAGAAGAAAACCTTAGTGGTGAAGATTGCCGAGAAGGCTTAACGGCTATTATTTTAGTTAAAATTCCAGATCCGCAGTTTGAAGGGCAGACTAAAAACAAACTGGGCAACACCGAAGTCCGCGGCTTTGTAGAGCAAGTAATGAATGAGTGGTTTAGTTATTATCTAGAAGAACATCCAGTTATTGCTCGCAAAATTGTCGGCAAAGGCTTGTTGGCCGCCCGCGCCCGTAAGGCAGCCAGAGCCGCGCGGGACAACATTATTCGTAAAGGAGTGCTAGAAGGTTCTGGATTGCCGGGCAAGCTGACCGATTGTTCGTCTCGTAGCCCAGCAGATTCGGAACTCTATATAGTAGAGGGAGATTCGGCTGGTGGGTCGGCTAAAGTTGGCCGCGACAGTAAAACTCAGGCAATTTTACCCCTCAAAGGCAAAGTGTTAAATGTAGAGCGAGCACGACTTGATAAAATGTTGGCCAATAACGAGATCGTTACTCTTATAAAGGCTTTGGGTGTGGGCATCGAAGAGCAGTTTAGTATGGAAGGCCTGCGCTACCACCGCATTATTATCATGACCGACGCCGATGTTGATGGCAGCCACATTAGTACGCTGCTTTTGACGTTCTTCTTCCGGCATATGCGGCCAATTATTGAGGGCGGCCACCTATATATAGCTAAACCCCCCTTGTACTTGTTGAAAGGGACTAGCAATAAGCGCCAGTACGCTTACAGCGATGCAGAGCGTGATAGTTTGATAGATAAGTTAATTGCCGATCGGAAAGACCGCGGCACCTCTGTTAGTGATTCTGATGACCGCAAAAAACAATCCGGACTAACCGATATCCAGCGCTACAAAGGTTTGGGCGAAATGGATGCCGAACAGCTATGGGAAACTACGATGAATCCCGAAAACCGTGTTCTGGTTAAAGTCCGCATAGAAGACGCCGAAAAAACAGACGCAATCTTTAATAAACTGATGGGAATAGAAGTAGACCTGCGTAAAAGTTTTATTCAGACACATGCAAAATTCGTAAAGGACTTGGACGTTTAGGCTTCCTCGTCAGTAAGGGTATGGAGTAAAAGATGATTATTTTAGAGCGAAACCAACAAAATGCGACAAAAGGTAATCGTAATTACCTTGCGAAGGATTTTGCTTGGGTGCAGCCTAAAAGAACAGCTTTTAAACAGAGCATTATTGGGGAGGAAGCCTAACTATGGAAGACGCAAAAGATAGCGGAGATGTAATAAATAATCCGGACAACATTTTTGATAATGTCGAATATATAAGCAGCAACCACAGTAAAACCTTAGAACTTCGTACGGTTGAAGATGTAATGCAAGATAGCTACCTGCGCTATTCTATGAGCGTAATAGTGGCCCGCGCTTTGCCAGATGTTCGCGATGGGCTCAAGCCTGTTCACCGCCGAATCCTGTATTCTATGGATAAGAACGGCTGGAAGCCCGGATCTAAATTTGTTAAAAGCGCCCGTATTACGGGTGATGTTATGGGTAAATACCATCCGCACGGCGACGTGGCAATTTATGATGCCATGGTTCGACTTGCCCAAGATTGGTCTACTCGCTATTTATTAGTAGACGGTCAGGGTAACTTTGGGTCGATGGACGGAGACCCGCCAGCTGCCCAGCGATACACCGAGGCTCGTATGGCAAAAGCCGGTCAGGCTTTGCTTGAAGATATAGATAAAGATACCGTAACATTCCGCGAAAACTATGACGGAAGCGAAATAGAACCAGAAGTCTTGCCAGCCAAACTGCCAAACTTGTTACTTAACGGACAGATTGGTATCGCTGTTGGAATGGCTACAAATATTCCTCCGCATAACTTAAGCGAGGTTATTGATGCAACCGTCTGCCTGATCGATAAGCCAGATGCTACTCTAGATGATCTGTTGGAATTAGTTCATGGGCCGGACTTCCCAACTGGCGGTATTATTTTTGGCAAAGAATCGATTCGAACGGCTCTTGCTACCGGCAAGGGCGGAGTTGTGGTGCGTGGAGTAGCCGCAGTGGAAGAAAATAAAAAAGGCGTAAATCAGATTATTATCTCTGAAGTTCCTTACGGCGTAAATAAAGCCGGCCTGATGGAGAAGATTGCTGATCTGTATAAAGAGAAGAAAATAGGCGGTATACGAGACCTCCGCGACGAAAGTGCACGCGGTGTTGTTAGGGTGGTAATTGATCTTAAGAAGGACGCTTACCCTAAAAAACTCTTAAATCAGCTTTACAAATTAACTCCTTTGCAACAGACATTTCATTACAACATGCTGGCTCTGGTTGACGGCATACAGCCCCGCGTTTTGGGTCTTCAGGACATCTTGCAAGAATATATTAAGCATCGTCAAACGGTTATTCGCCGTCGCACCGAATACGAGCTCAAGAAAGCTCAGGACAGGGCTCACATACTAGAGGGGCTAAAAATTGCGTTAGATCACATAGATGAGGTCATTAAGACTATTCGCGCTAGCCAAACCTACGAAGAGGCTCAAGCTAGTTTAATAGATAAATTTAAACTTACAGAAATCCAAGCCCAAGCCATTCTTGCTATGCAACTTCGTAGACTCACCGGGTTACAGCGTAAAGAAATAGAGGATGAGCTTGCTGCACTTATTAAACTTATTGGCGAGTTGCAATCGATTTTGGCGGATGAAAAGAAAATACTAAAGATTATTAAAGATGAACTGTTAGAAATGAAGAAACAGTTTGGTGATGATCGGCGTACAAAAGTCGTGCCGCATGAGCTTGGCAAAATGAGCGACGAAGATCTAATCCCGGATGAGCAGGTTGTAGTAACTCTTACGTCAGCTAACTATGTAAAACGTACTACAATTGTTGATTATAAGAAGCAGGGTAGAGGTGGTAAGGGTCGCCGAGGTATGGCAACGCGCGAAGAAGATGTTATTGAACACGTTGTAAATGCCTCAACGCATGACTATCTATTGTTCTTCACCAACAAGGGTAGAGTATTTAGAATTAAGACATACGAAGTGCCGTCCGTTGGACTGAACGCTAAAGGAGTAGCTCTAGTTAACCTATTGCAGTTGCAACCTGAAGAAACAGTCAGCTCTGTCATAAACGTCAGCAAGCAAAAAAGTAATGCGGGGCATCTTTTGATGTGCACTAGTAAAGGAGTTGTAAAGAAGACCCCGTTTGAGCAGTATCAGAACGTCCGAACCAGTGGATTAATAGCCATAAAACTAGATGACGGCGATGAGCTTAAATGGATAAGGATGACTAGTGGTGAGGACGAAGTAATTATATCTACCAGTCAGGGTCAAGCCATACGATTTAGCGAAAAGGACGCCCGGCCAATGGGAAGAGCATCTAGAGGTGTAAGGGGAATAAGATTGCGCACCGACGACTATGTTATCGGTATGGATATTGTCCAAGATAACTCATCTGTGTTCGTTATTAGTCAGTTTGGCTATGGTAAACGCACTAAAGTTAGCCAATTTACAGCGCATAAGCGGGGCGGCGTTGGCATAAGATCTGCTGTAGTAAACAAGAAGACGGGACGGTTAATAGGGGTTAAGACATTAGTGGGTGATGACCAAGAGGTGATTATAATCTCTAGCCAAGGCCAAACAATTCGCCTGGGTATTAAAGATATTCCAGAACTCGGCCGTGCTACGCAAGGAGTACGTATAATGCGCTTAAATGACGGCGACCGAGTTGTATCGCTTGCGCTAGTAGATAAGATTCTTGAAGAAGACAACGATGATAAGGCCGATGATGTGAGTCAGCCCACGAAAGACCAGAGCCAAATTAAATAAACCAAATGTCAAAAATGGTTAAACGGAACTTAGAGTTTTGGGACAATGACAATCAAATTATTGCAGTTGCCCACAGGGGCGGTGATGGAGCGGGCATAGAAAAAGAAAACAGTTTGCCGGCTTTTAAGTCGGCTTATAATCTAGGCTATAGATGGTTGGAAACGGATGTTGTTCCTACTAAAGACAATCGTCTGCTGGCAATTCACGGTAGGGGTTTTCAGCTTAAGCCTAACAAAGATTTGCCGACAAGGATAAAGATACACTGCTTAAATCACGAACAAGCCCTCAAGACTATTAAGGTGGGTGGAGAGCCACCAATATTGCTTGATGATCTTCTAGATACTTTTCCGGATGTGAAATTTTTTATTGATCCCAAGACTCCAAAAGCTGCCTTATTGCTGGCAAATACTCTAAAAAAGCGCCAGGATCTTAGCAGAATATGCGTAGCATCTTTCGTGCTTGGCAATACTAAAAGAGTAAGACGCGCTTTACATGATGCTAGTCACACAGATCAAAAGATTAAGATTGGTGGGCTCGGCCCTTTGTACGCTGGTTCTCTTAGGATTGTCGCGCTGCTTCCTATACTAAGACCGATTTTCGTAGCTCACATTAAACGAGCAGACATTACTAGCCTACACTTGCCTTACAGGTGGCTAAAGGGTAAAAGAAGTTCGAGTCTTATTAACCTGGCGCATACATTGAACTTGAAAGTTGCTGTTTATACTCCTAATACAGATAGAAATATTTGTGCAATGTTAAATAATAAGGTGGACGCCATTATGTCGGATAAAATTACCTTGCTTAGTGAGCTCGTTAAGACCAATAGGCATAAGCGTATTTAATCTGCTAAATGGCAATATGTGTTGTAATATTTATACTAATTACTAAAAGCATAGAAATAAGCGTTTAAGGTGTTGACAGAGTTATGGTACGTGCGGTACTCTAGTAGTTAAGGTTTTAAGGGTGCGAGCGTATTAGCGTGTCCCTAAAAAACCTGATCATTAAAAATTAGATAGTGCAAATCAACGTCAATTCAGCACCTGTTACGGGTGCATTGAATTGTTTAGGAACCCATTATTTAAAAGTAGTGAGTTCCGCTTAAGTCAGTTTTATACTGAAGTTAAGGCAAATTCTATTTTTTTGAAGAGTTTGATCCTGGCTCAGGATGAACGCTGGCGGCGTGCCTAATACATGCAAGTCGAGCGGTAAGGCTTTCACAGATTATTTAACCAGATAAGTTCGCTTTCATAGCGAATACTGTTTGCAGAAATATTTTCTATGGCTTAGAAGATATTGTTGAATGATGTGTGAAAGTACACGAGCGGCGGACGGCTGAGTAACGCGTAGGAACGTACCCCAA
>CAZUXR010000008.1:0-34222 GCA_964624785.1 uncultured Candidatus Saccharibacteria bacterium | reverse complement strand
TAGTCAGACCAGTAACAGAAACATTGCTAGCATTAAAGGTTATGCTGCGCACACTCACGACCGCACCAGAATCAGCCATGAAAGTAGTCGGCGAGCCCGATAAACCGGACTGGGCGAAATTAACATCTTCGCCATAAGTGCCCGTTTCTATATAAACTGTGCCTCCGGCAGTAGCCGTACTGGCGGCTTTGCCTATTGTTTTCCATGGAGACGAAGCAGATGTACCATTATTGGCGGTGTCCGATCCTGTTGGCGAAACATAGTAGACGGTGGAAGATGCAAAACTCCTCCACATAAAACCTACACCCACGCTTGCAAAAATGAGTGCAAAAAGCAATCCCTTACGCGGAGTAAACTTTATATTTTTGTGAAACGTTACGTTCATTTTTTCTCTTTCTCTGTAAGACATATTTTTCTTTCTATTTCCTCTTTTAAATTTTACCTGACTACTATTGTTCCGCCCCGAGTAGGATCCAGTTTGTCGTGGTATTGGTAGGTTCCTGGGGTATCAAAGCTAAAACGGTATTTGGCGCCTACTCCTAATTGCGGGGAGGTTAAGCTGGTTATACCCTTAGAACTCGATTCAATAATGTGAGTGGTTGTGTTGTCTACACTAGTCCATTGCACGGTTGTGCCTTTAGCTATGGTTAGAGTTTTTGGGGTAAATCCGGATTTACTTAGAGATATGGCAGCCAACTTAGGAGCGACCGTTGGATTGGCTGCTGTTTTGGGGTTAAGCTGGAGAAGTATAGCTAGAGCCATCGCTGCAATTAGTAGTAGGCCTATAGCCAACAAAATTATCTTAGATTTTGGGTGATGAACTTTTGGCTGGGCTGCATGCATAGTGTTTGGCTCCATATTATCTTACCGTTAGAACTAGCTGAGGCTTGTTAGAAGAAGCCTCCTTAGAATTGTACGCAGCAACATTGTTGGAAGCACTAGATCCGAAGATACCATAAGTACCATCGCCAGTTATTAGTGATGTTACATCAACTTCCACGTAGCCACCGGTAAACACCGAGGCAAGCGAACCAATCTTTGTAGTTGAGTGGGCTGGCTGGTTGTTCCAGGTTACCGTGGACTCGCTCCAAGTGTTACTAGTTATTGGGTAGAAATTACCGCCGCTAGTAGAGGCGTCCGTAACGTAAAGCCGCAACTTGGCGCCTGTAACGGTTCGGGTACCCACCCCGCTAACCGTGAACTTTATTAGGGAGTCTTGGACCGGCGAAGCATCAATCTTTAGACTGGTGGCTGAACCATAGTTAGTTTTTTTGGCACTAGTGCTGTTGTTGGATATGTAAGCGTCCGCAGTGGGAGCAAGGGTGATAGTTACCGGAGGGGGGATTGGCGGCGTGGCGCTTACTTGGTTGGATGCAACGCTTAGGTTACTAGCGCCATCTTCTGCTTTAACTGTGTAAGAGTACTGTGTGCCGGCTGTAACTGTGGCATCACCGTAAGTTGTAGACGTGGTGACGGCAATCTCTGTGGCATCGCGGTAGATGTGGTAGGTTTTAATGCCAGATGGATCGGTTACTGCATTCCAGGATAAGTTAATCTGGGTTGAAGTTACTAATCCAAGGGCAAGCGTAGGAGCGATTGGAGCGATGGTGTCGGGAGGGGCTGGCGTGGTTACCGAGGCGGAAGCAGAAGGGCTAGACGAGTTGCCAGCGGCATCTACTGCTGTAACCGTATAGTAGTATGTGGAGCTGCTCGCTACGGTTGCGTCCGAATAGCTGGTAGTTGGCGATGTGCCTATGGCTACACCATCGCGCCATATTACATAGTGGTGTACTGCTACATTGTCGGTGCTGGCAGTCCAAGAAAGATTAACTCTGGTGGGGCTAGAAGCCAAAGCACTCAAACCGGTTGGAATACTTGGTGCTTGGGTATCCGCATTGTTGACGGTGATATTCACAGAAGCAGGGGTGCTTACATTGCCGGCAGCATCATAAGCCTTAGCCGTGATAGTGTACGGACCATTAGCTACGCCCATGGTATTCCACCCAAAAGAGTATGGACTAGAGGTTAGAGAACTAGTTAGTACATTATTTAGGTAGAACTCTACTTTGGTGACACCAACATTGTCCGTGGCGTTGGCCGAAACAGCAACGTTGCCGCTAACTACTGCCCCGTCAATTGGGTTTAGATTAGAGACTGTTGGAGCGGTGGTGTCGGGAGCTGACTGGGTTGTAGCGCTAACGGCACCAGAACTGGCAGACACATTAGCGGCCGCATCTAGTGCTTGGACCTGATAGCTGTAAGTTGTAGCAGCATTAAGCCCGGTGTCTGAATAGGTTGTGGTGGGAGCATTAACTTGGGCAATCACAGATCCATCGCGCAGGATATTATAGGTAGTTACGCCTATATTATCCGAGGAAGCCGTCCAAGATAGATTAATCTGGGAAGAGCCGGTTGGAGTAGCTACTAGTCCTGTCGGTGCGGCTGGAGGAATAGTGTCAGGAGTAGCGACAGTTGCACTAAAGACAACATCTACCCAGTAATTTGTTGAGCCGAAGGTGGCATTCGGGAAGCCGCCGCCACTGGCGTAGAGATATACGCCATTAGATCCATCCGTTCCCTCTTTTAGGGCGTGGAGAGGTGGAGCGTCTACGCTTTTTGTGGCAAAGAAACCGTTGTCGCCGGCGTAGTTACCGGTTGGGGTAAAGTAGGAGATTATGTAGGTAGTGTTAGCGGTAATGGCTACTGGTGAGGCGAATGTGGCTTGCTGCCAACCAGAGGCGGTTTCGCCACTGAAGGTTACGGTGGCTAATCTTGTTCCAGCCATATTCCATAGACTACCGGTGTGGGTGCCTGTGTTAGTAGAGCCTTTGTAGAATTTGACGCCTACTACGTTGCCAGCTACGTCGCTGCGGAATTTTGTGCCTAGTTCTACAGGCGTAGTGTCTGCGTCACTTGGATTTGCTGGGACTGCGGTGCTAGGCCAAATGGTGGTGGATCCAGAAGAAGGTGGCGGAGTTACTGGCGGAGGGGTCGGTGTGGGTGGCGGCGGTGTTGGAGTTGGAGCTGGTGGAGGCGTAGTACCACCGCCGCTACAGTCGTTAAGGCCAGTGGTAGTACCATCACTCGCCGGGTGAGCGCTAGCAGATGCGGCTGTTAGGGCGTAGGCGCAGCGGCCGGAACCGCCTACGAAGGATACTGAGCTAGGGCTGACGTTGTTAACATATACGTTGCCCGTGCCCCCTGCTGTAATATTAGATACATTGTCTTTGAGCACGCTATTGCTTCCTGGGCCGGTGTTACTAGTAATTATAGAAAGCGTTCCTCCAACAACTACATTGTGGTTAAGAGTAGAGTTGTCTACACCACAAGCACAACCATATGGGTAGTCAGTTTGAATAAAGACGTTATTAGTTAACGTCATAGGGCTACCGTTGCCATCGGCATTCATAACCCCAGTGGAGTTGCCGTAGAAGTAGTTATCGGTAACAAGGCTTGTTAAACTACCGTACATTTGGATCGGGTCCGCATGCTCCACGCAAGACCCTTCACGAATACCGCTAAAAACGTTGTTGGTTATGATTGTATTATTAGCATCACCATTTAGTTGAATTCCGTCAGAACATCCACCATTCCCAAAGTGGCTATTTTTAACAACTACACCGTTCGAGCCCGACAGAGACAAACGCCCTTCCCATGTACCGTGGCCCAAATTATCGAAAACTACGTTATCAAAGACTATACCAGAAGCCCCGGCTCTAACCTGCATTGGTTGAGTAAAAGTCGTATTAGCAAACTGGATGTTAGTAGAGCCAGCTAAATCCCAGCCAGCGAAGTTAGAAAATCCATCGAAGCGAAGATTACTAGCGCTAGAGGTTAAAGCTACACCCATCGATACACTAGCTCCAGTCGCAGGCTTAATCGTAACCATGCCAGATTTACTAACACCAGCCCATGTACCATAACTTCCAGAACTAAGTTCGACTACGTCGCCCGGCTGGGCGCTGCTTATGATACTCGAAAAATTAGAAGGGGTAGCGGTTAGGGTAGAAGCCGCGAAGGAGCGAAAAGAAATAATTGTACCGACAAGCACGAAAGCTAATACGAAAATAGCTAATTTTGGTAGCATTAATTTACTTGGTTTTTTGATAAATGAGTACCGCACATCAGTTTTTTTTGTATTATTGTTTTTGTTCATCATATATTACGGTACCTTTAAGTGTTAGCCTTTCTAAATTTATGATTGTTATCTGTCTGTTTTTCTTTGTAATCAAATAAAGTTTAGGCTTATGGTTATGGTTATGTCAAATAAATTATATATTTCGTTTATTTCGTTGACGTTTTATCCGATACGTAGGTTTTAGTGATAAAATAAATAGCATGAAGATAAAAAGGATAAAAGTCTCTAGGCCCTTGAACATCCAAGTCATATTTTTACTGGAATTATTTGCAGTACTTTGTTTTGGCTGGTGGGGGTTTCATGCCAGTGATAACGTTTGGATTCGTCTATTACTTGGAGTTGGCACGCCAGCTATCTTTATAAAATTCTGGATGGTTTTTATGGCGCCTAAAGCCAGGAGGCGCATCTCCCCTGACAACGCCCGAATTATTGTCCGGCTGATTCTATTTAGCCTAGCCGCTTTTGCGCTAGCGGCAAACGGACCCTTTCTACCCGCCGCAATATTCGAAGCGCTAGTTGCCTTAAGCGCAATGCTGGCAATTATCTGGGAACAATAGCTAAGTTAGATTTCAATTTTGACAGAAATCGGAGCATGGTCAGAAAGACCAAACGGCAGAGTTGTGACTTCTAAACTTTTAACGTGAGTGGCAGAAGCAAAATCGATTTGCCCCTTAAAGTATGAGCTTTTAAATGTAGGACCATCGCTAATACCCACGCTATAGTCGTTCTTTGCCAGAAGTTTATACATACCCCGCTTAAAAAACGGGTAGTTAAAGTCGCCAATTAAAAGCGCCGGGGAGCCTTCGGCTAGATCGTCAAGCTGGCTTGTGGCGGTTTTGATCTGCTCCCGGCGGGTGTAATTAGATGCGGTTACCTCTGTCGCGTGGAAGTTCCCTACCACAAAATTATTGCCACTTGCTTTGTCGCGGAATTTTACCACCAACAAACGTGGACGCTCAGATTTTAAATTCCAATAGCGCTCTATTATAGATTGTTTTACCGGGTGCGCTGCGGTTTCTAGCACCTTAAACCTATCTGGCCGGTAATAAATTGCTAGTCCCAGTTTGCCCTTTGATGTTTTTGCTGCAATGCGTAAATAGCTAGCCTTTTTTTGAACATCGCTAGAAAAACACTCCTGCAAGCAGAGCAAATCTGGCTCGTAAGTATTGGCCAGCCGCACAATTTCTCCGTAGGCTTTATGATATTTAAGGTTGTAGCTAATTATCACCGGCGACCCGTTGCTTTGAGGACTTTTTCTAAACACACTCATACAGTAATTATCTCACAACGGTCAACGCAGTTTTAATGACCCCTTAGTGTTTTTTTGTGGGACGCTTAGCATGAGTAGACCAAACGAGCGATAAGCTAAGCAACACCCCAAGTCCGATGACTTCTGATTGGATGCTTTGCAGTGCATCCCAAACCTGAGAACTTTTGAGACTAATTGCTAATAAGTCGGTCAATATAGGCAGTGCTATCAACGCCAGCAGACCTCCCGTACAAATTGCTACAGCAGCATTTATTATTCCTTTTATATTTTTTGCCGATACAGACTTGCGTGTTGCAAGCAAAGTTATAAAAAGCGGCAAAGCTAGAATGATTAGATTGAGCGTACTGCTGTCTATCTGAAAATTAAGCTGGCCGGTAAGTGATTTAAGGTCGGCTCCGGCAAAGCTAATAGCGACAAAACTGCCACAAAGCGCCAAAAAAGTAAGCGCTGCATTGCTCTTAAGCATGGTAGCAAGTGCGAAAGGAACCAAGACTATCGCAATAATAATTATATCCGTCATTGTACCAATAATATTACCATGAGCGTGATATTACTCCACCAACCTAACAGTCCATAAATATACATATTTTGAACATATGAAATATTATGTATCAAATTAACTTCTTAGACGTGCGGATACGTTGTGGGCTTTCTTACCATGTTATGGTTTGGCCATTCCGAATATGGAGGTGGGTTGCCTCGCCAGAGCGTAATTCCAAAACATACATAGCTGGCGTATCGCTAACAAAAGTCTGCGGGTATGTGGACGGATCTACATTTGGCGCGATTGTTACTACTTGCCTGCTTGAATCGAGCCAAATCATATCTATCGGGAACTTCATATCTTTCATCCAAAACTGGTAAGAACCGGGCTTATCAAATTCAAACAACATAGCCTGGTCCCGGCCTATGCATTTTCTGCCGCCCAAACCCTTGTCGCGGTCTGCGGGAGTTTTAACATCCTCGGCTTTTACTGGTTGGTTGTCTATTAGTAAAGTCAGGTCGTGGCGGTACGGTTCTGAGCAGTTATGGTTGAGCCTTGGGTAGACTACAAATACCGAAAATACCACTAGGATAATTCCGCCTAAAACTTCCCACCCGCTCTTCATGGCTATCTTTTTTATGCCCCTATTTTATCTTTGCGTTGTTTTTGGCTAGCATTGCGTTCGATGTATTCGATAATTTTCTCGGCAACATCCCGGCTAGTGACTTGTTCCGGTGTTTTTATACTGGCAGAAGAATTAATTTCTAGGACAAGCGGACCGCGGTCGCTACGCATCATGTCTACACCGCATATAGGCAACCCCATTGTCTTGGCTGCCTTAATTGCAGTACGACTTTCTTCGGCGGTGAGTTTAACAGCCTTTCCAACTCCGCCTTGGTGAGTATTAGACCTAAAGTCATCATCCAGACTTTGGCGCTTTATGCTAGCTACTACGCGGCCGCCTACTACTACCGCGCGAATGTCCGTACCAGCTGATTCTTCGATAAATTCTTGCACCAAAAAGTTTACGCCCTCGACATAGAATGCCTGCATTACAGCTTTGGCAGCTTTTTTAGTTTCGGCCAGTACTACACCATTTCCTTGGGTGCCACGGGCAACTTTTATTATTGTTGGAGCTCCGCCAGCAAGTTCTATAACTTCGTCAAAATCGGCAGTTTCGCGGGCAAAAACGGTCTTTGGAATACCTACACCTGCTTTAGACAGGAGTTGGTAAGTTCGCAGCTTGTCACGGGAACGAACTATCGCAATCGAACTTGCGGTTGTAAAAACTCCTTGCATCTCGAACTGGCGAACAACCGCAGAGCCGTATTTTGTGTAACTATGACCAATTCTGGGTACTATGGCGTCAACATCAACAACTTTTTTGCCTCTGTAATAAACGACTGGGTTGCCTCTTTCGACAGCCATATAGCATTTGGCGTAATTAACAATTCGCACATCGTGCCCTCTTTTTATGGCAACTTCTTTGAGCCTACGAGTTGAGTAGTTGAGCGCCCCTTTGGATAAAATAATAATTCTCATATGCTTGCTTCCTGTGTGGCTATAAATTCTTTTAACGCAATGCTGCGGGCTTTTTCTTCTTCTGCTCGTGCCACACCATTTTTAACGTCAACGATAAATTTTCCCCTTAAGGCATTCCTGCCTATAAGGACAGGATACACCTGCTGCGATCTATCACTAAGCGTAAAAGACGAAATAATTCGTCGCCCCTTTATTATAATTCTAAGCTTAACCTTAAACCTAACCTGAACAGCCCCTACAGAACTGGCTACTACAGTTTTTTCATAACTGCTTGTGACGATTGGCCTTTTTTTAAACAACGGACTGGCTTCGCCGAACAAGCAAAAACTCAATTTGCCTTGGTCTGTAACCTTAATATTACTCGCCCACACCGAAGAAGTTCGGGCGCCAGTATCGATTCTTGCCGGTACGTCTGTGGTCTTTTGCTGAGGGAAATCTATAAGTTCCGCCCGGCCTATAAGGTCTTTTTGTCTCATCACTACGTGTCCTACTTTAATTAAGTTCCACCAATAGGGACTATTGCGCTAGATTATAACATAATTTATAGATTGAATCAATATAGTTTTGCCCCGGTTTAGCCACCGTGGGCTTTGCTCACTCTTAGGTACACTGCAGCAACTATTGCTACAAGTATCAGTAAGAGCATTATCATCAGGGGTATAAACCCTTTTTGGTTTTTGCCGATTCTGTTCATAATTAGTTACATTCTAACTGTAAAGCTTGTAAACATAAATATTGACATATACTCTTTAGTTGTGTCATAATAAACCCTTTATGAGCAGTGAGAACCCTCAATTAGATCCCCTGGCAGGGGAAGGTAACGAATGGACCAGATCTCTGATAGAGAGAATTGCTGAATTGGAACAAGAATTAGAAGCCGCGAACCAAGCTGCAGAGCATGATGTATTGACCGGATTATTGAATCGCCGAGGATATGAGAGCGCGATGAGAGAATTAATAAAGAACCAGAGCGGCAGGTTTGCTCTTGTGGTGGCAGATTTGGATGATCTTAAGAAGGTTAATGATACAGAAGGACCGGACGCCGGCGATGAGTTGATCCGAAAAACAGGCAAAGCGATATCTGATAGTATTCGCGGCGAACAGGACGAACGGTCAATAGACATGGTGGCAGCACGACATGGCGGGGACGAATTTGCGATCCTTCTACCCATGGTAGATAACAATGAGGATCTGGCCGATATCATTAAGCGTTTAGAAGAAGTTATGGCAAATGAAGGAATTGGAATTTCTATCGACGGACTGCTGCATACCGAAGGTCAGACCGGCGGAGATCTTTTCGAAAAAGTTACTGATTCGATGAAAACCAAAAAGAAATTATCAAAACAAGAGAAAGCAGAGTCTAAGAGTCCTTTAAGACAATTAGCTTTTAAATTTGGTCTGCTTGCACTTAAAGCAGCAGATGTAAACACCTCCCGATTAGATATATAGAGGGTTTAGCGGAAGAGGCCTTTTTTGCTTCCTGCGCCAGATTCTTTGAATTGTTCTAACAATTTCTTTTGCTGGGAATTAAGTTTTGTCGGGGTGTCCACCAAAATAGTTACAATGTGAGCTCCGCGGTGGCCGCCACGCACATTCGGCGCGCCATGACCGGATAGTTTAAAGTCAGCCCCGCTCTGTGTACCGATCGGGACTTTCATCACCACCGGACCATCCACTGTGTCGACTTCCATCTCTGTTCCAAGCGCCGCTTCTACCATACTAATATGTTCGCTGGATAGAATCAGATCGCCCTCGCGAGTGAATTTTTTGTGAGGCTTTACGCGCACGTTAACGTATAAATCACCTTTGTTGCCATCGGCGATGGCTTCGCCATGCTCGCGCAAACGAATGGTCGTGCCGTCGTCAATGCCTGCTGGAACTTTTAAGCTGATTGTTTGAGACTTTTTTTGCGTCCCTTTGCCGCGGCAAACCGTGCAGACTTTTTCTGGAACCTTGCCCCGCCCCGAACATTTAGGGCATACTGCGGCTTGCTGAATATTACCAAAGATCGTGCGCGTTACGCGGTTAACTTGCCCAGCGCCTTTGCACTCCGGACAAGTTTCTTGCTTATGCCCCGGTTCTACTGCGCTGCCTTTGCAGTGTTCGCAGGTGTCTTCTAGGCTAAGCTTCAAGGGGACTTCGGTGCCAAATATGGCGTTTTCGAAAGTTACCTCGATAGTTGTTTCTACGTCTTGGCCTCGGTTTTGGCGCGTACTTCGTTGACCGCCAGATCCCGCTCCGCCGCCAAAAAAACTGCCCAGGATGTCGCCCAACCCAAGATCGCCAAAGTCAAAATTAAAGTCCTGCGCTCCGCCCCCGCCACCAAATCCTGCATATGGATTGCCGCCGTCACTGGCCGCGCTACTGCCTACCCCAGCGTGACCAAACTGGTCGTAACGCTGACGCTTGGAAGGGTCTTTAAGCACTTCGTACGCTTCGCTGGCTTCTTTGAACTTAACCTCATCTCCGCCTTGTTTGTCTGGATGGTGCTCAACAGCTGCACGGCGAAAAGCCTTCTTGATTTCGTCATCGCTGGCGCCCTTGCCAATTCCCAAAACATCATAATAGTCTCTTTTGCTCATTGCTACTTTTTATTATCCTTCACAACTTCGCCTTCTACAAATTTGCGGTCGCGAGCTACATAAGTTCCCCGAGCGTATTCCACGCCCGCCTTGACTCCTGCGGCTATTCCAACAGTCAATGCTGCAACCGGAATAATCAGCTTACGCCATAACGGGCGCCTGCTCACCTATTTTTCTTCTTTCTTGTCTTGCTCTGAGTCTGTCGAGGATTTTTCTTCTGAAGCTTCTTGCACAACTTCGCCTTCTACAGGTTCCTTTTTATCTTTGGCGTCTTCACTAGCGTCTTCGGTTTCTTTAGAGGCGGCCTCGTACATTTTTGCGCCAATTGGCATCACAGCTTCGTTTAGATCTTTAAATGCTTTTTCCAGCTCGTCTTTGTCGGTCGCGGTAAGGTGCGTTTTGACCTCGTCCAAAGCTTCGTTTAGCTTGGTAATGTCTTCTTCGGCCAGCTTGTCTTTGTAGTCAACCTTCATCTTTTCGGCCTGGTAGACAGCGTTTTCTAGCTGGTTTTTGGCTTCGGCAGTTTCACGCTTTTTCTTGTCTTCTTCGGCGTGAGCTTCGGCGTCTTTAGCGGCTTTTTCTACTTCTGCTTTATCTAAATTGCCACTGCCGCTGATGGTAATGCTTTGTTCTTTGCCGGTGCCCTTGTCTTTTGCGCTAACATTTAGAATTCCGTTAGCGTCGATATTGAAGGTGACTTCTACTTGTGGCACGCCGCGTGGAGCTGGTGGAATTCCATCTAGCACGAATCTACCAAGGGATTTGTTGTCGGACACCATTTCGCGCTCGCCCTGAACCACATGGATTTCTACGCTGTTTTGGTTATCTGCCGCCGTGCTAAATGTCTCGTTTTTACTAGTTGGAATTGTAGTATTGCGCTCAATCAGTTTAGTAGTTACGCCGCCTAGGGTTTCGATCCCCAAGCTCAATGGCGTTACATCCAGTAGTAGAACGTCTTTTACGTCGCCTTGCAAAACGCCGCCCTGAATAGCCGCGCCGATGGCCACGACTTCGTCAGGATTAACCCCTTGCATTGGTTCTTTTCCAAAAATGCTTTTAACTTTGTCGAGCACGGCCGGCATGCGAGTCATGCCGCCAACCATTACGATTTCGTTGATGTCGGCAGAAGTCAGCCCGGCGTCTTTTAGAGCTTTTTTAACAGGCTCTTCGGTTTTATCGATTAACTCCTGGACAAGTTCAATCAATTTGGCCCGACTTAGTTTATATTCAAAGTGCTTGGGGCCTTCCGCGTCAGCGGTCAAAAACGGTAGATTGATGTCGGCAACTTCTGTAGTGGATAGTTCTTTCTTGGCTTTTTCGGCCTCTTCTTTTAGTCGCTGCATAGCGGCTTTGTCTTCACGCACGTCAATTCCGGATTCTTTTTTGAACTGATCGACAAAATGATTAACGATTCTAAGGTCAAAGTCTTCGCCGCCCAAGTGCGTGTCGCCGTTAGTGGACAGCACCTCGAACACGCTGTCGCCAAGCTGCAATATGGATACGTCGAACGTTCCACCGCCCAGGTCGTAAACCGCGATTTTTTCTTCTTTGCCTTTGTCTAGACCGTAGGCTAGCGCGGCAGCTGTTGGTTCGTTAATGATGCGCTTAACTTCTAGTCCAGCGATTTTGCCGGCGTCTTTAGTGGCTTGGCGCTGGCTGTCGTCAAAATAGGCGGGTACAGTAATAACCGCCTCTGTTACCGGCTCGCCCAAAAACGCTTCGGCGTCGGCCTTTAGTTTGGACAGGATCATGCTGCTAACTTCTTCTGGACTGTAGTCTTTGTCGGCCATATTAACTTTTACGGCGCTGCCAGATTTAACAATTTTGTAGGGCATCAACTCTATGTCGCGCTGCACTTCTTTATCTGTGAATTTGCGGCCAATTAAGCGCTTAACACCAAAAATTGTGTTAGTAGCATTGGTTACTCGCTGGCGATTTGCCACCTGGCCCACTAGTCGCTCTCCGTTTTTGTTAATAGCAACTACGCTTGGAGTGGTGCGATTACCCTCGCTGTTGGCGATTATTTCCGGCTTGCCAGATTGCATTACCGCCATAGCGCTATTAGTTGTTCCCAAATCGATTCCTATAATTTTTCCCATAATATTTCCTTTCTTTTCTTATTAATTAACTTGCCCAGGGATGTTCTGGCGGCGGATCGGCTTCCCCCACCCCATCCACTAACTTTCTGAATACATCGCTAACCACTTCGGTTGGAAGTCCTAGTTTTAACATATCCCGCTCATCTTTTAATAACCTTAGCTCTGCTTTTTCTTCCCGAGTAAGATAGTCGTCCCATACGCTAAGTTCTATAATTCTTAAAATTACCCTTTCTAACCTATCCGCTGCTAGCTGCATATCAGTGGAGTGTTCTTGGGCAGAACCCGCCTCGGCCCTTCTGTGTTCAAATCCACCCCCACCATCAACAATTTCACCCATCACTTACCCCTCTTAACTCTTACCATTGCTGGGCGGATTACTTCTTCACCCATTTGATATCCGGATTTTAGCTCTTCGCCTACCACTTCTTTGTCACCGCCTTCGTCCTCTACGCTAATTGCTTCATGTAGGCGCGGGTCAAACTCCTCCCCGTTGGTTTTGATTCGCTCAAGTCCCAGTTGTTCAAAAGATTTATCAAACTGTTTGGCCACAGACTGAATCCCTTTAATGTAATCGTGGTCCGCTAAATCTTTTGGGACATGTTTAAGCGCGGTTTCTAGCGTGTCTAGAGCCGGCAAAAGTTGGCGCACCACTAGACTTCTATAAAAGTTGGCGGCGCCTGCCTTATCTTGCTCGGCGCGGCGACGGACATTCATGGCGTCAGCCCGTTCGCGCTGCAGTGCATCTGTAAGTTCTGCGATCTTGGAATTAAGATCTTGGATTACGGATTTTGGAATGTGTTTTGAATCGTCTTTTTTCATAATTCTATAATCTAAATTCTATTTTCTAGTTTAGAGTGTCTCCTCCAGAGTTTGGCCTGTTCGGCTTACTAAATTCATTACATCGCGGTAACTTTGACGCGTCGGTCCAAGCACGCCCACATAACTGCGATCGGAAAACGGGCTGCGAAAGCGACTAATTATCAGGCTGCAGCCCGCGCCTCGGCCGATTGGATTCTCGCGGCCAATGTAAACGCTAAGTGGTTCATTTGGCGCAGCCTCGTGCAACCAAGGCTCTAAATTGTCCAGAAGCCTCGCAACCTCCTGGACCTGGGTAGCTCGCATAAATTCCGGCTGGCCGAATAGATTAGAAAGACCGCTGATGTAAAGTTGGTTTCCGATGGTGGCTAACCCCAGATTGTGTGTAAGTTCCACCAGTGTATCTACTGCGCTGCGAATGGTTCTTTCGTTTGATGCACCATCTGTTAAGCGAGCATTTAGCGCACGATGAACGCGGCGTTCCATAGAGGTTTCGGGTATATTCTCGCCAGCAATCTGATTTACATAGTATCGATAACCCTTGTCGGTAGGGATCCTCCCAGCGCTGGTATGCGGCTGCATTATGTAGCCAGCGCGCTCTAGCTCGACCATTTCTGTTCGGATAGTAGCGCTAGAAACTTCAAATAATTTAGCCAGTAGACTGCTACCCACAGGGCTAGCCACCTCTGCATATTGCTCAACGATGGCTTGTAAGATTTTTGCTTGTCTTTCGGTCATAGTTTAATATTCTTAGCACTCACTAGTTAAAATTGCTAGATGCTTCCATTTTAACACAAGTTGGCAGTCGCAAGTCAAGAGTGCTAATACATATTGCCGGCAGGCTTGTTTGGGTGTACCTAGCTTGTTGATTTTCTTGAAGACCGAGCAAGGCGTAGCCTTAGCTACGCTGAAGCTGGACTGGAAAGAAAAGCGGCAAGATAGGTACGATCCGGGCAAGTCTAACGGTGATATGCATTGGGACTCTTGGCTTAATCAAGAGTGCCAGTCAGGATGTTGTTTGGTGCATTTGACTCGGGTCAAGAGTGCCAATATATCAAATTGTTGATACTTGGATGTCTCCAATCTATAATTGCTAACCAATACTATGGAAGATACTTTAGACTCACAGATTCAAACTATAAAAAAGTGGCTAGGTACAGGATCAATCAATATCTTTGGGCCGCCTTTTTCTGGCAAAGACAGCCAAGGCAAGCGACTCTCTAGTATCTTGGACGCGACACTGCTTGGCGGAGGAGATATCTTACGCAATAGCGTAATTCCCGACGATATAAGAAAAATGGTAGATGCCGGGCAGCTGGCACCAATCGACGAATACTTGCGAATTGTTCTGCCCTATTTAAGTCGAGCAGAATTTGCCGGCAAACCGTTGGTATTTAGTGCTGTGGGCCGTTGGCACGGCGAAGAACCCGGTGTGCTGGAGGCAACTTCTCAATCAGGCCATAATATGAAGGCCGTAGTCTTTTTGGACATCAGCGAGCAGACAATTAGAGATAGGTGGCATGCTCAAGATGCATCGGCTGGGAACGACCGCGGATCGCGGCGTGACGACAACGCCCAGGCCCTAGAAACCAGGCTAAAGGAATTCAATACTAAAACTCTACCAGTGATAGATTTTTATAAAAACGCCGGACTGCTTATAGAAATAAACGGCGAACCAAGCGCCAACGAAGTTTTTAAATCAATAATTCGCGAACTATCTAAGTTTGCAGTTCGTTAAATAAGTCTTGCGCTACGGCGCAGGCCTTTTCTTGATGTTGTTTATCCGAATTACCAGCAATTACACCTTTAAACTGAGTGATCGCATCAGCTAGATCGTCATTTAATATAAAGTTTGTTTCGGGATCACTAAGAGCGAATTCTAACGACCTGCGGGCTTCGGCCAACCTGCCGCTCAACGACTCGCCGGAAAGTTTGTGGCTAGCAAGGCGTGATAACCACTCCTGACGGCTTGGTGGAACTATAAAGGTCGTAATGGTGGAGGCGAATGGCATGTCCCGAAAGTGCTGGACTTCGTTATAAACAAGCGTAAACACCGCAACCCCCCTCGTCGGAAAACTGTTAGCGTCAAGTGCATATAAATCACCACCGGGTCCGACAGCAGCTTGGATGTAGCGCCCAGCGGCAAGCGCGGCCAGCATTGAATCCAAATCCTTAAAGTGGTATTCTACCCCCTCCTGCTCGCCTTCGCGGCGCACCCTAGAAGTGTTGCCAACCACAATCGGCAGCCCGCTAGCCCGAGCTATGCTAGTTTTGCCTACGCCCGATGGACCAACAATCATCACCAGTTTAATGTCTCGCAAAAAATCCAAAACCTTGGAATTAGGACGATAATTACCAACCAGTGCTTGCAGCGATTCCCTGTCCATTACAGCTTTTTGTATAGCGTCCCGGTAAACAACAAAATTAGTATTCCTGTAATTAGTGTGGCGTACGGATTATCGTGCAGCCAAACAACCTTGGCTATTACGCCTTGGATTCCGTTGTTTGTAATCACTAGTCCAAAAGCCGCAAGCAAAGCGAACATCAATGGGTAGCGGTTAAAGGCTGTTTCTTTGCTTTTAGTTAGCCTGTCGACAACTCGCTCATCCGCAGCTTTAAAAGCCTTAAATATCTTCATGTTTAAAATTATACCTTAATCCCGTTTGAGCATTACGGCGAAGGCTTCTGCCGGGATGTCTACTTTGCCAAAGCGCTTCATTCGCTCCTTGCCCTTCTTTTGTTTGGCCAGCACCTTCTTTTTGCGCGATGCGTCACCGCCGTACAAACCAGTTGTAACGTCTTTGCGGAATGCGCTAATGTCTTCGCGGGCAATAAATTTGCCGCCAACTCCGGCTTGGACGCTTACTTTAAATTGCTGGCGCGGTATAACTTCTTTAAGTTTTTCCACAGCTGCCCGCCCAACCCGCTCAGCCTCTGTTCTATGTACCATAACGCTCAGCGCGTCTACAATCTCGCTCGCCACATAAAAATCTACTCTAACTAAATCCTCCGGCCGGTAATCATCCAGTTCGTAATTAAACGATCCGTAACCGCTGGTAATACTTTTAAGCTGATCATAAAAATCGGTTAGCAAGTTGGCGAGTGGCGCCTCAAAATCAACGAGCGCCAGATCGGCGTCCACGTAACTTAAGTTTTTCTGCATTCCGCGGCGCCCAACAATCAACTGAATTACCGCGCCAACGTATTGTTTAGGAACCACTACTTCGCCCTTGATCCACGGTTCGCGGATTTCGGCAATTTTACTTACTTCTGGAAGTTCGGATGCCGATTTAATATCCAGTTCTTGGCCACTAGACAGCACAACTTGATAATCGGTGCTGGGGTTGGTGATAATCAGCGACAAGTTATATTCGCGCTCCAGGCGTTCGCGAACGATATCCATGTGCAGTAAGCCCAAAAATCCCAGCCGCAAGCCAAAGCCTAAGACCGGTGAGTTTTCTGGCTCGAACTGCAGGGCCGAGTCGCTAAGGCTGAGTTTTTCGACCGCGTCTTTTAGAACTTGGTAGTTTTCGTTGCTATCTGGAAAGAACCCGGCATACACAAATGGCCTTACGTCTTTATAACCTGACAGAGCCTCTGCAGCGGCGGAGCCAGCAGCAAGCGTCAAAGTATCGCCAACCCTGGCCTGGCGCGTAGTTTTTAGGTTGGTTACAATGTAGCCGATTTCGCCGGATTCTAAAGAGGGTTTCTGGAAAGTTCCCGGGGTTAGCGCGCCAACCTCCAGGGCGATGCCTTCTGTTCCGGTAGCCATCATCCTTATGGGTGAATTCTTGCGGACCGATCCGTCAAAAATGCGCACATAAAGAATAACGCCGCGGTAATCGTCGTAATAACTGTCAAAAATCAAAGCCCTAGTCGGATTATCAACATGACCGTATGGCGGCGGAACATCACGCACTATCCGTTCCAATACAGCTTCGATACCCTGGCCTGTTTTTGCGCTAACTTCTAGAATATCTTCGCGCTCACATCCCAATAGACTAATCACTTCTGAGCTAACTTTTTCTACGTCGGCTGCCGGCAGGTCGATTTTGTTTAACACGGGAATAATTTTAAGGTCGGCTTCCAGCGCCAGGTAAACATTAGCCAAAGTCTGAGCCTGAATCCCCTGGCTGGCGTCCACCACCAAAATCGCGCCTTCGCAGGCCTGAAGGCTACGCGATACCTCGTAGCTAAAATCCACATGCCCCGGTGTATCTATCAAATTCAACTGAAAAGTTGAATTTGCAATATCTAAATCCGAATTTCTAATTTCTAAAATGTTTGGGGTTTGATTATTTGTAATTTGGGGATTGTTTAGGGATTCGATATTAGAATTTCGATATTCGTAAGCCATGCGCACTGGGGCAAGCTTGATAGTAATTCCGCGCTCTTGCTCTAAATCCATGCGGTCAAGCACCTGAGCCTTCATATCGCGCTTTTGTATCGTGCCTGTTAATTCTAGCAAACGATCAGCCAACGTTGATTTGCCATGGTCAATATGCGCAATAATGCAAAAGTTACGAATTTGGTTTTGAGTCATTAGAAATGATTATAACAGAGGTAATAGCTAAAGCTTACTCTATTCGAACTGGTTTTAGGATTATTTGGCGAGCTTTTTTAATAATTGGCTTCACTTCGTCTAGGCCAAAAATAGCCGACAAGCCCACATGTACAGCCAGTGTTGGTACAACTATAAACATTAGCTTTGTGCCAAGAGTTACAAAACCACGATCGTCGACAGATAAGGGCACTAGCCCGACCATTATGTAGGTGGTCAGTATGGTAAAACCAGACACCGATAAGGTGCGTAGAATATCGCTCCAAAAAGCAGCCGTAAACAAATGATGGTCACGCCAAACCATTACGCCAAATAGTATAACCACTTCAAACGCTGCGACTATCGACTGAGCGATGGCAAGACCGGCAACACCGTACCCACCCTGTGACAGAGGCCGAGCTAACGTAAATACCAGCACAATGTTAAGTCCAATCGCGAACAGGGAAACTAGTAGAGGAGTTTTAGTATCTTTTTGTGCATAAAAATACCGCGACATGATGGCGTAGATTGTTCTAAAGATTATCGCCCCGACTAAAAAGCCAAATATTAACGCGATTTCTGGCGCAATGTTTTTATAGATTAGGCGCGCCAGGTATGCCCGAGCAAAGAACGATATGACTGCAACCGGCAAAATTATCCAAACCATCGCTCGCAGAACCTTTAAAAAATCCTTTTTAAATAAATCAGGGCGACCTTGGGCTAGCCGATTATTAAGCCTGGGGAACGCTGCCGTGGCAATAGTTGTACCAATTAGCAAAATCGGCACCAGGTGCAGGGTGTAAGCGTTTTCGTAGAACGTGATCGAACCTCGTCCTAGACCACTAGCCCTGTTTGTTTCTACGATTGAGTTAATGGAGTCAATACCTTGGTCGATCGAACGAGCGGGCAGGTTGCGCAGAATCCGTATAAAATTATAATCCTGCCACTGTATAGTTGGAGTGTATTTAAAGTTCATTCCAACCAGGCCAAACAGCACAAGTAAAAGCTGCAGCACCGCACCCATTAATGCACCAATTCCCAAACCAACAATTCCGATGCTGTCTTTAAATATATAAACACTGGCTATGATCGAAGCATTGTACAGAATTGGAGCTAGCGCAAAAAAGAAAAACCGCCCAAATGTTTGCTGCAAGCTGGTCAAAATTCCAGAGATCGTGAATAGTAGCGGGTTGAATGCCACTATACGCATAATAGTGACTGCGTCATGCATTTGATCGGGGCTTAGGTTGTTACTTACCACCAACTTAAGTAGCGGCTCGGTAAAAACTAGCAGAATTACGCCGACAAAAAACATCACTATTCCCAGTAAGTTGAGTAAGCCAGAGGTTAACTTCCAGACCGACTTTCTATCGCCAGCATGCAGCCGATCGGCCAAAAATGGCATGAAGGCAACGCCCAGCGCACCGGCGGCAATCGTATAAAAGAAAAAATCCGGAATCTTAAAAGCGGCAAAATACGCGTCGGTAGTTATATGGCCGGGAGCGTTAAAATTACCGTTAATGACCTGGGTGCGCATAAAGCCCAAAATTTGCCCAAACATCGATGCCCCGACAAGCAAAACTGCTGCGCCAGTTAAAGAAATGCGCTTATTGGCGCGATTAAGCCATCGATTCATGCCTATAGATTATAAAGGTTCTGGGGAATGGGGGCCAGATAAAAATAACTTAATTAAAAACGCCCGATATTAATCGGACGCCTTTAATTAAGTTATTTTGTTTAACTTAAGCTTCTTTGCGCTTTAGTGTAAGAAAACCATTGCGTGGGTTTTCGTTCACAGTGCGATCAGCTGGTAATTCTGTACCAGTGTCCTTGCGCTCGTCTTTACTGAAGTAGTAAATTGTCTGAACTTTACCGCCGCGTAATGTAACTGCCTTGGAGTTCAAGTAGTAAGTAACGCCCTTGCTGTTAGTGTGCTTATATGCCATTGTTTTTTCCCTCTCTTCTTCTATAGATTAGTAATGGTACCCCTAAAATACCCTGCGGGCTTTTTGGTTGTCAACCCTTCTATCAAATTTTCTACTCTATAAAACTTATGGTTGATACCTATAGATCCCAGGTTTAACAGATACGAAAAGGTGTGGCACGGGCTACATATGCCTCTGTGGAAAAGAAGTGATGTAAAAAAGTTTGTAAGAGGACTTGCGCGCTAAAACGCTTATGCGTTAATATGAGTGTTAGTAAATTAAATAAATTTAGGTGGTTAAACAGTATGGAATTTTCATCTCGCGGCAATGGTAATAGAGTGCAGCCTCAAGTGCCAGTAGCCGATCATGGTCAACAACAAGTTCGCCCAGGGCGCCGCAAGCATATTGACTGGGCTGCTCGAACAATCAGAATCGAAATATTTGTATTGCTTCTTGGTATGGCATTTTTGCTAGCTGGCGTATCACTGTACGTAGCTCTTGGTAGCAGCAATGTAGGATCAGAGGCTAAAAAAGTAGATACTACTAAGTACCAAGCTATATTCCTTAATGGCGGGGCGACAAGTGGATCGGTATCTTACTCTACCTACTTCGGCCATATTACAAAGATAAACGACAAGTACTTTGTGCTGAACAATATTTACTATCTTACTGACCAGCAAACACAAAACGGCCAAGCTTCTAGCCCGCAACTAACTAAATTAGGCTGTCAGCAGTTGCACTCTCCGTACGATCAGATGATTATTAACCGCAACCAAATCGCCTTCTGGGAGAACCTGAAAGACGACGGCAAAGTAGTGAAAGCTATTAAACAGTTCCAGGAGCAGAATCCTAAGGGTCCAGATTGTACTCAACAGCCCCAGAGCCAAAGTAGTTCTGACAGCAGCGCTCAGAACTCTACATCCACCCAACAGAGCTCTACTACTAAAGCAACCACTCCTCCTGCAGCTCCAGTTACTCCGCCCGCCACAAAAACAACTCCTTAGTTTACCTGTTCTTGAACTAGCTAGTCGTCGCCCTATGGGTGGTACTCCCCACTTTAAAAACGTAAGAATTTTGACTACAGATTCTAGACGTGTCAACATACAAATTAGATATGATGAGCCCGCTAAAGAATATCGCGCGTAAACTAAGCTTCTTAAAACATGTTCCAACCTGGGCGTTTTTACTGCTATTCCTTCTTAGCGCCAGCATGTCTGTAGTCTCGCTAAGACATAATAACCAGCAAATGGTCAGCTTGCGCGAAGCAGTTTACGCCGCGGACAAAAATAATACTAATGTGAATGCGACGATTAATAATCTGCGCAATTACGTTTATGGCCATATGAATACGAATTTGAGCAGTGGCAACAACAGCATAAAGCCGCCAATACAGCTAAAATACACCTACGAAAGACTACTGGCGGGCGCTCAAAAGAACGCCGATACCGACAACGCCCAAGTGTACACCGATGCCCAAAATTATTGCCAAGCACAGAATTCAACAGCGTTCTCTGGCCGTACACGCGTGCCGTGCATTACCGAGTATGTAACAACCCACGGAGGAGTCCAAGCCCAGACAATCCCAGAATCACTATATAAATTCGATTTTATTAGTCCCGCGTGGTCGCCTGATCTGGCGGGCTGGAGTTTACTAGTCAGCGGCATTTTACTAATCGCGCTAATAATTAGCTTTAGTATAGATAAGCTAGTCAGCTCAAGACTTCAACAGCTTTAAAGTCTTACTTTCTCTGACAGTACGCAATACGTGCCAAATGTGAAATACTGGTAGGTATGCATGTTTTCTTTTCTGGAATCGGCGGTACGGGGATCGGCCCGCTGGCGCTAATCGCCAAACAAGCAGGTTACGACGTAAGCGGCTCCGACCTAAAAGACAGTCAATACATTGAATACTTGCGAAGCAAGGGGATTGGCGATATTTATGTTGGCCAGACCGAGCAACAGATCGAACTTGCCAACGACCGTGCTAAAATCGATTGGTTTGTTTACAGTTCTGCTCTGTCCGCGGATCACCCGGAGCTGCTCTTTTGCAAACAAAACGGAATCAAAATGAGCAAACGCGATGAGCTGCTCAACAAAATTATTGATGATAAAAACCTAAAACTAATAGCAATCGCCGGCACGCACGGCAAAACCACCACCACCGCCATGGCCATTTGGCTGCTGCAAAATCTAAACGTCCCTGTGAGCTATTCCGTAGGTGCAAAAATTAGTTTTGGCGACATGGGTCATTTTGACGAGAAAAGTGAATTTTTTGTGTACGAATGCGATGAATACGACCGCAACTTTTTAGCATTCAATCCGTATATGAGTTTGATTACCGGCATCGATTGGGATCACCACGAAGTTTACCTGACTCGCGAAAACTATCAAGAAGCGTTTAGGGAATTTATGGGTCAATCGCAGTGGAATATTGTGTGGGAAGACGATGTTAAAAACAGCAATTTAAGCGTAGGCGACAATTATTTGGTATTGGATGAGCAAGACCCAATACTTAACAAGTTAAGTATTGCCGGGGAAGTAAATCGCAAAAATGCCTGGCAGGTAATTAAGGCTGTTTACGAGCTCGTGGACATACCGATCGATAACTTAACCAAAATCATGGAGTCCTTCCCTGGCCTTTCCCGTCGTTTTGAACGAATTATCCCAAATCTATACAGCGATTACGCCCACACCGTGCCAAAAATCAAAGGCTGTCTGCAAATGGCCTTCGAGCAATCCAAGGATGTGGTTGTTATTTACGAACCCCTAACCAACCGCCGCCAGCACTACATTAAAGACGATTACAAAAATTTATTTGACGGCGTGAAAAAGCTTTATTGGGTACCAAGCTATTTGGCCCGCGAAGATCCAAGCCAAGAAGTTTTAAGCCCAAAAGATTTAATAAAAAGTATGACAAACGCCGACATTGCCGAACCGGCGGAACTTGACGGCGAACTAAAAAATGCGATCCAAAACCACCTAGACAATGACGATCTGGTAGTCTGCCTATCTGGCGGAGGAGGCGGAAGCCTGGACGAATGGCTCCGAGCGAACTTTGTTCGCAGTAGTTAGCAATTAGGAATTAGCAATTAGGGTCAGGACAACAACGATCTAAGACCAGCCGTATTCCGCGTAAAATCTGCCATTATTGATTTGCTCTAATGCGTGCGCTACGTTTGGCAGCACATTATCGGGCAAGTTGTCCGGATCCGGATCAAGCCATGCAAGTTCGCTATGCATGTGAGGCTCCGCGTTGTGGGCCTTTCCACTATACTTTTGAACTTCAAAATAAACATCAACCCACTCTTTGGCGTAACTATCCTTTTCGTAACGATGAACTGTCAGAATATGCTTCATATCATTTTCTTTAACTTTAACGCCTACTTCTTCGAACACTTCCCGAATTGCCGCCCCGGAAAAACACTCGCCCTGCTCGACTTTTCCCGCAGGCAAGCTGTACCAACCATTCATCCACTTGGTGTTTGAGCGTAACACGAAAGCTATTTTACTACTCTGACGAATAATCATGTAGCTGGCAATGTATGGTTGCTGGGTTTCATATTTACTCATTTTATAAACCTATCATAGTCCGAGGGTTTTGTCGCTTAAGGGGGTTTGGTTGAAGTCTTCGTTATCATTTAGGGTGGCAGGTTTGGCTTGCAGATCAGAAGACAAGTCGGTTAGGTCGCCTGGCTTTACTACGGTGCCGCCCGCGGCCTGTATGGCATCGGTTGCCAGTGCGCTGGTTCCGACTCTACTTGGGGTGCTTTTAGCTGATGAGGGGCTGGCCTGAGGGCTCTTAAACGCGTAAACCGCCGCGCCGATCAACGCTACGCCAACTACGAACGCGGTCACCATCGCTAAAACTGGTGCCTTGGATATATGTTGGGCTGCAACTTTATTGTCGTTCTTGGATTTTTTGGATTTTAGCTTGAGCGCCAATTTTGGGCGCCAGTGGGATTTGGGTGTATCTTGATCCGGATTTTTTACCGCTTGATTAACATCTTTTAAAAGATCGTCCAGACTGGAACCGCCTTTTTCCTCGGTTCCGCTTTCTATGAATTGTTTGGCGGGAGCTGGTTGCTTTTTGTTTTGGCCATGCTTTTCGTTCATGGCAATCGGATTAGGCATCTTGACTGGAATACCCTGTTCTATTTCTGTTCTTACAATATCCATACTCGGCATTGCTCGCGGGGGTATAAGGTCGTTCGTGACTTTGTCCATTTAATTATCCCCTGTGCCGGTGACTTTTATTAGGGCCTGTTGGGCTACCGTTAAAGACGTTTTAAGTGCTGGTACCGTAGCCTTTATCGCTGCAGAGTCGGTCGATAGTTGAGTTCGCAGCTGGCGCGCATCGAGTAAAGACGCTCTAAATCCTGCCGAATCCGTGACGCAATCAGTTATTATGGTGTCATCTACGGCCAAATCGTAACTCGCTGCGTCTGCGTAAAATTGATTAACAGCGGCAACGAACTTAGCTTGATTCGCCTCTACTTGTACGGTATTAATACTTTGACGTTTAAGATGATCAATAGTGGTAGCCAGCTGTTTGGTTAGATCCGCATATATTTGTTGGCGTTTAGCTTGGTTTGGCGATTCTTTTGTTTTAAGTTGTTGCAGCCCAGTTTGTGCTACCTGGCACTTGCTAGCTATGTCTTTTTGCTGGGCAGCGGTTAATTGTACTTTATAGGCGGCTTTTCTTTGGGCTAAACGTTCTGGCAGGGTTGTAGAATCTTGCGGAGTTGTTGATGGTGTGGCAGCAACTGCCAGCACACCGCCCCCAAAAATAGCGG
Organism: uncultured Candidatus Saccharibacteria bacterium; assembly: GCA_964624785.1. Taxonomy (GTDB): domain Bacteria; phylum Patescibacteriota; class Saccharimonadia; order Saccharimonadales; family UBA10212; genus CAZUXR01. The sequence continues at coordinate 10,033 of CAZUXR010000008.1, read as the reverse complement.
ATGCTGCCAATATTGCCAGGAAAATTACTGTACGTTTACCCCTCATAATCTTCGTTTATTGTAGCATAAGCGGGAAACCTATATGCCGCCATAGCCGCCGCCGTACCCCAAGAAGTTGCGTACGGGTTTATGATAGTCCGATATCTTTAGCGGTTTGTCGCTGCCGGTCAAACCGCTTTTTGGCATAATAGAAAGTTCGCTGCCGTTTTTTGATACAAGCAAATAATCGTCAGTGTACCAGCCATATGTTTGGTAATCGCTCAGCGTCGCGATTTGCTTACCATTATCGGCATTGTCATCCCCAATCAGTAAGGTGTTTTTACCATCGCGCGGTTCGCTCCAAAACGTATTATTGCCAGATGGCGACAGCAGGTATGTGAGTCGATTTTGGTCATATTCGATGTACTTGTCGGCTATGTCGTTGCGCGGCGTAATTTTGCCTGATCCGTAGGAATAGTAAGTTAGTGGACCGCCTTTTTCTGTAGCCTGGTAGTAAATTTGCGTAGATTCGTAGGGCACCGAACTAATGAACGTTCCCTGCCCGGCCGTGTAGCCAAATGTTTTAAGGGTCTGTGGGTTGCTACCATTGGCGTTAATGCTATAAATTCCTGCTTGTTTGTCGCTTAATTTATCGACCAAATAATAGCTGTTAGTCCAGCCCTTTTCATAAACTACGGTCTGGCCAATCTGATAGATACTACCGTAGGATTCGTACGCACTGTCAGACTGAGTTGTTCCATCGGCCTTAGTTTGATCTAGAATTGTAATTTGTTTAGTTGTGGCGTTATAGCTTTTTAGAGCTTGGGCCTTGGCTTGCCAGCTAGGTATATCCTGCCGCGTGACAGTGTAGACAAAGTTGTCGTTGCTCCAGCCGATCGGATTAAAGCTGGCGCTAGTTCCCTCGTCCATCGTTACTGTGCTATCTCCCGAAGTATCTAACAAGTAAAGTTTGTCGGTGCCATCACGCTTAGATAAAAGAGCCAGGTACTTCCAGCTACGAGCAGCCAGCAATACGGTATTACGATCGTCTTCTTTGCCGGTGCCAGCCAGGATAGTTTTACGAGCAGTCCCATCAAGGTTGGTTTTGACTAAGTCAATTTTGCCGCTGGCTTTGCTTAAAAAGTAGACCGATCCGGAAGGCGTTAAGCTAAAGTCATTTTCTTTAATAGATTTATCGTCAACGGATATCGTGACTTCGGCGTCGTTGTAGCCATTTAGCACCAATGCTGCTTTGGCGCTAGAAGTTCCAGCAGGTAATACAATTACAGCACCACCCGATGCGTCGGTTTTGGCACTTATGCCAGCAACCTTAATTTCCGCCTCTGCCAGTTTTTTATGATTTATAAGATTGCTCACGACAACTTTTACCTGGCGACCTGTTGCGGTAAGTTCAATTTTAGGTACAGTTTTTTGACTCAGAATAGGCACTAAAACCCTAATCTGCTTATCCTTGTAATATTTTTTGGTAATTACAGCCGAGCGGTTACCGACCCTAACTTGGCGGAGCGTAACTTTGCCGCTCGAATCCGTATTAGCACTCACTCCACCCAAAGATACATCTGCTCCGCTAACAGGAGCACCTGCAGTAGCATCAACCACCGTTAATTTTACGTTTTTCTTTAACCCTAGACCAGCGATTGGATACCTAGTCCATGGCAAAGCTGCCAGCAAAAGTACTACCGCCAGAATGGTCAAAGGTATTGATTTGACCTTGTTAGATTTGTACCAGTGCGTGAACCTGTTCCATTTTTGTTTGAATTTACCGGGCTTTTTTGGATCGTCAGCCTGGTCAATACCCGGGCCTTCTTCTTCGATCTCTGGTTCGCCAAGTTCTATCGAATCATCTTCTAACGGATCTTCCATTTGCGGCTGATGTTCGACCACGCCCAAACCAGGGTCGCCAGGAGTTTTATCGTTTTTTTCTTCTTCGTCTTTCATTGAATGATCGTATTTATGCTTAAAACTATAATCTGTTTGGCCGAATTTTACCAGACACGAGCTTTGAACCAGTCGGTGCGCAACCTGGAACCAATGGCTGAGTGCGAAGCTCGTGTCAGAACCTTGGTAGTTCGTATGCACCTTGTCGCACGATGTCTATCGCATCATCAATAATCCGTATGATTGTGGATGCAGAATGATCAGACAAATCACCCCCGTCAACATAAACTCCAATGTTTTTGCCAAAATACTCTCTGGCTTGAGCTACCGTATTAGCCGGAGGCTGCCCGGGATGATTCGCGCTCGTAGTAAGCAGTGGGCCGGTTTTGTTAAGAAGATCCGTAAGGTTCTCGTCCGCTGGAATACGTACGGCCAAATCGGGTTTTGCCATTGACAGATAATTTAAATCGGAACTAACCGGTACTATCACGCTCACAGGACCTGGCCAAAACTGCTCAACCGCCGTTAGATACCGTCGCTTTATACCCAAACCGACCAGCTGCTCAATGCTCGCGGCAATTACCGTGCCGGGTTTATTGTGGCGATCCTTAAGGTCATACAGTGCTTTCACCGCCGTTTTGTTTTTGGCACTAGCGCAGATGCCATAGATTGTATCTGTTGGTAAAACAACCACTTCGCCCCGGTCCAAACTATCGACCACCTTCTGCACATCTTTCATCTATTTAGCTCCCAAGATTAAGAATACACCGCTTACAAACATAAATACCGCAAGTGCATATTCGGCAAATCGTTCGCCTTTTTTGATCGCAATACGGGTGCCAATATAACTACCAATCAAGCCACCGAATAAACCAGAGATAGCTAGTTTATAGACAATAAAACTAGTGCCAGCGATTAGCGCGGCAACTACAATCGTGTTTAGAGCCATAACCGCCACACGCCTTATTGCATTGGCCCCTAGGGTAGTTAACCCAAAAAAGTAAATCAGCACGACATTATTAAGCGAACCGACTCCACCACTAAAAACTCCTTGCAAAAAGAATACTGCCGCGATCAACACTCCTCCAACGGCTTTTTTGAATTTATTAGTTTGTCTTTTAGCCAGGCCGTTTTTTTCGCTCAATACAACTGGGATCATCGCCAGAATCATTACCGCCAGAACTAGCTGGAAGTGCTTGCTGCTGATTGCTTTAAATATATGCGGAACAAACAAACCGATTGGAATCGTCAGAGCCAGCAGAAAAAATAATAGTCGTTTATCTTCGAATGATTTGCGCTTAAACGCAGCGATACTACCAAAACTTGTACCGAACGCTGCTAATTTTAGGGTTGCTACGGCTTGTTGCGGCCCAAGACCAACCGCGATCAAAAACGGCAAAAAGATAAACCCTCCGCCGCCGCCAGCCATGCCAGAGAAAGCGCTGGCGATAAGCGATACAAAAAATACAGCAATAATCTGCCAAATATGAACATCCATGGATTAAAATTGTAACTTTACAAACATTCCAAAGCAAGACAACAAACCTTAAGCTGTTTTAAAACCTATAGCCACTCCAGTAATTATCAATAGATCGGCGATCGCCGTTTTTGTGATAATTTTTAAATAAGCATGTGTATTTTGTGCTACAATTTAGCCATACAAATAAGGATTACTTCCTATGGCTGTCCGGCCCAAAAATTCAAAAGATCAAGGTTTTATAGTCGTAATCTTAGGTATAATCGCCGCTGTGACAGTGGTTGGTGTGCTGGTGGCCTTGTCGATTGTAATTCTCAGCAAGAAGGCCGCTAAAAACGATGCCTCTACCACAGTGGCTGCCCCCGCTCCAGCACCCCCGCCAGTAGATAAAACTAAATTTATATTCAAAGAATACGGTGTACAAATAACTTTGCCTGACTCGCTGAGCGGGTTGAAGTACAGAACCGAGCAGATCACCGAATACAACGGTCAGCAAGCAACCGCCCTGTACTTAAGTTCGCCAGATTTTGAAGCAACAATGAAAAAATGCTACGGAACGATATATAAAACAATGAGCTTTGGAGCGTTAAGTAAGCTCGACGGCAAATATGTCACTCCATCCGCCCAAGACGCTCCAGTCGCAGGAACTCTGCTCAAGCAATTCGATAATTTTTACATAACTTCCGGTTATCCTAACGGCCTAACTGCGTGCACGGTGGCAGGAGCCGGCAAAGACCTTATCTTCAATAAAGCTCACGAGCTCTACGGCTCGCTGCTAGATAGTTTTAAGACAGCCGAGCTAGTTAAATAACTATTGGACCGCTAGCGATTGCAGCATTTTTTTAAGCGGATCGGCAAAGTTATTGTCTGCCCAGTAGCCAGAATCTAGCGTTAGGGAGGCGGGCTTGTCAGAGCACTTGCTATCAGGACATTTAAAGAACGTAATACTAATAACAGGATCGACTTTTTGGATATCAACCAGCGGAATTGCCTGGTCTTTTTTGTAACCAAAATCCCCTGTTACATATACGCCGTCCAAACCTTTGCCGCCGCTAGCGTAATTCAAAAAACTTAAATATGTAGACCCGCGCTGAGCGGATGTCGGTTTGGTATAGCTAATTTTTTCGGAATCGATTACTGCAGTAGAGTTGCCTTTGTCGAATTCTGGCAACTTTTGGGTTTTGTCGCGCATGGTTAGTGCAATTTGACCGGGCTGCGTTTGGCCAAGTGAATCTTTTAGCTTTAGGCTTGGTGATTTTACGCTCAACAACCCACCGCCACTATCTGTTACTGTCCAGTCGCTCGGATAATCAAATTCTAAACTAAAGTTGGATGAAGTGTAGTGTTTTGTTGTGGCCGAAATCTGGCTGGCGGCTTGGGATTGATCTGGTTGCGAGGTTTTAGCCGGCACGGGCGCAGGTTTGGACCGTAAGAAAAACCAGTAAATTCCACCAGCGGCAATAATCAGAACTAATACAGCCGGTAGCCATTTGCGAGACTTTTTATCTTTAGGTTTGTTAAAAGCTGTAGGCTGCAAATATTCATCCGCTTCACGCCCAGCAGCTTGGTAATCATCATCCTCATGAGCATAATCATCACTCATAAACTGAATTATACTCCTACTTACTTAGCTTTAGGGTCGTTTTGCATCAGGCCGAATATGTTGCCTTCGGTATCTTTGTAGTAAGCCATCCACATCATGCCGGCAATCGCTGTTTTGGGCATTTGCTGCTTGCCGCCGGCTTTTTCGATCTTACTCATCATGGTGTCAATATCGTCGACTTCTATTGTGCAAACATAGGCGTTTGGGCTCATTCCGTCTTTAGGCGCCGGAGCATTACGGGGCAGTAAGCCGCCGTTAATTCCAATCTTCCCGTCGTCGCTACCCTTGCTGCGGCCAGTGTAGATTCCCCAGTACTGCATATCCCCGTAGCGCTCAATCTTCCAATCAAAAACATCGGTATAAAATTTGGTAGCCCGATCAATATCGTCGGCCTGAATCTCAAAATGTACGATTGCTTTCATAATTTTAGCCCCCTTATCATTTAATTATATATGACTTTCGCACCTTACCATAGATTACAGGGTCAGCTTAAGCATAGTGAAAATTGTTCAGGTTCTGGGGGGTAGCCGTAACTACGTCGAGAGAAGATGGATGATTGGCGGCATACATAATTCTTGCATATGTTCATTTTATGTATGCGCCCTAAGTGCAGCTCGCCCTTTGATGAGGTTATTCCTAATAAACAACTTTAGGAGGTCAGACCTCCTGGGGGTTGGGAATGTGGTGTAATAACTGATTCGCTTTAGTTTTCTGCAATTATGCTATAATAGCACTAGAGAAAGCGGGCGCTTTTTTAAAAAGAGCGCCTTTTTTAATGGAAACAATCTCATCATGAAAAGTATTCAGGACCCTACCAAAATTAGAAACATCGCAATCATTGCCCATGTTGACCACGGCAAGACTACTCTTGTTGATGGTCTTTTAAAGCAGTCTCAGACTTTCCGCGACAACCAGGCAGAAATGAGCCAGGATTTAATTATGGATAGTGGCGACCAAGAAAAAGAACGCGGCATAACTATAACGGCCAAAGTTACGGCCGTACAGCACGGAGATTACCGCATTAATATTATTGACACCCCAGGACATGCCGACTTTAGCGGCGAAGTAGAGCGCACCCTTAACCTGGCCGATGGCTGCTTACTAATTGTTGACGCTCAGGAAGGCCCGATGCCGCAGACTAAATTTGTACTTGGCAAAGCGCTAGCAGCAGAGCTAAAACCGATTGTTATCATAAATAAAATCGACAAAGACGGCAGCCGCATAAAAGAAGTGGAGGACGAGCTAGCCGATCTGTTTTTGGAACTTGCAGTACACGAAGACCAGCTGCATTACCCTGTTTATTACGCCATTGGGCGCGCTGGCAAAGCTTGGGACACGGCTCCAGCAAATGCAGAGGGAGTAGGAGATTTAGAGACAATCTTCCAGGCTATAACCGATCACGTCCCTGCCCCAAAAGTCGAACTCGACAAACCTTTCCAGATGCTAGTAACCGCACTGGCGCACGATACATTTAAGGGCAAGTACGCTATTGGGCGAATTACTCGCGGTCGAGTTAAGGCTGGCGACCAGGTTATTCTTTGCAAAAAAGACGGCACGCAGGCCAAAGCAAAAATCGACTTAGTGTTTATGAGCCAAGGCGTGAGCAAGTTTGAGGTAGCAGAAGGAATCGCTGGCGACATTGTCCAGCTGACCGGAATTGCCGACGCGCAAATTGGCGAAACCATAGCCGACGGCGATCAGCCCGAAGCTTTGCCTACCATAGAAGTAGAAGCTCCAACATTGCGCATATACCTTGGCCCAAACACCAGCCCGTTCAAAGGCCAGGAGGGTGAATTTAACACTTCGCGCCAAATTGCCGCACGTTTGCATAAAGAAACAGAAACTAATGTAGGTCTGCGGGTTGAAGATGACGGGATTGGCTTTACAGTTGCCGGACGCGGTGAACTCCACCTTGGTGTTTTGATAGAAACTATGCGACGCGAAGGATACGAGTTTGAAGTTGGCCGACCACAGGTGGTTACCCACGAAGAAAAAGGCCAAACCATGGAGCCAGTAGAAGAAGTTATTATAGAAGTCCCAGCAGAACACGTTGGCACCGTTCAGATGGAATTTGGTCAGCGCCGAGCTGCCTTAAAAGAGCAGTTTACATCTGCATCCAAAGGCGTAACCAAACTTGTCTACGAGATGCCTACACGCGCTCTGCTTGGTATGCGCAACATTCTGCTAACCAATACTAAAGGCACAATTGTAATGAACAGTCTGGTGATTGGCTTTCAGCAGCAAACCGCCGCATTGCAGCAGTTGCGTAGCGGAGTGTTGATTGCTTATGAAACAGGCGTAACTACCCCATACTCTCTGCAAACTGCCGAATCCCGGGGAATAATTTTTGTTGGTCCTGCCGAGAAGGTTTACACCGGCCAGATAATTGGGCTCAACACCAGGCAAGAAGATATGGAAATGAATGTCTGCAAAGCTAAACACCTGACTAATATGCGCAGCAGCTCTAGCGATGGAACCGTGCAGCTTACCCCGCCAACCATTTTTAGCCTGGAACAATGCCTGGACTTTATAGAAAACGACGAGCTCCTAGAAGTCACTCCAAAGTCCCTACGCCTGCGCAAAAAAGAACTCGATCAAAAAAAGCGCAAACGCTAAAATCTTTAATCTATGTGCTTGGTGGTGGGGGCGGGAGTGGATTTGCAGGAGGTGACGGGGGTGGAGACGAAGATACTGGTGGAATGTAAGGTGGTGGTGTTGGGGTTGGACTAACAGAGCCAGGCGCAACAACACTGCCCGGTGCTGGCCCGCCAGCTGCATCCATATTGGATAACATACCCATAGGATCGTGAGATTCCTGGGGATAATTTCCATGCCTTAGTTTGCCTAGTAGCGGTCGAGCAAGCACGAACAGACCAACAAGGATCGCTATTAATGTTACGGGGAGTATGAATATTAAAGGATTGGATTTAGAGCTATCTATCTGTAAGGTTACGGCTTCTGGAGTGTCCGCAGTAGAGGCGCCAAGCACTTGTGTGTTTTGAGTCGATTTCTTACCCTTGTAGTCCACAGCGACTTGTTTATCGCCTGGAGTAACACTATTAAAGTGTGCAACGCCATCGCTACCGGTAGATATATTAGTGCCATCAATTGTTACTTTAGCGCCTTGCACCGGCTTGTTAGTTTTATCTATTATATGAACGTCCAATGTTTGACCCCCACTAGACGCCTGGTCATTTGATCCGGACGTTGTATCTGTTGCTGGAGCTGGTGATGGAGTACCCGAAGGAGACGGACTTGGGGTTGGAGTAGGAGAAGGAGATTTTGTTGTAGTTTTAGTGGTCGACGAGGGAGGAGTGGTAGACGGGTGCGATGTGGGACTTGGGGTTGGGTTGGGTGATGGAGCTGGACTTGGAGTTGGAGTGGGGGTTGGGGTTGGCGGAGTCACAGGGGGCGGAGGTGGTGGTGTTGGGGTAGTAATATTGTAGGTAACTCCGTTTTTGGTCAGAGCCATTGCGCTGCTGTCAGAAAATGCACGCACCACGGATGAGTTTGTGAACGATATAGGTGCCGACCCAGAGGCGATCGCCTTAAAGTTAACCGTAGCAAACAACTGATCACCTGCTGGAATCGCAGAAAAAGCCGCTCTATCCATTTCCAGCACGCCACCCGAATTTGATTCTAACAATTGAATAGTATAGGGGCTGCCGCTATAGTCGATTGATTGAACTTGCAGTTTAGCGGTAGGATAAGATATATAGACCTCGGCAGCTCCTGGAGATACAGTAGCATTAATCCTGACTTGAAGAGAAAAAGTACTATTTAAGCTAACTGATTGGGTGCCCCCCGGGCTGGTATACAGCGTGGCAGAACCAGTAGCAAAAGCTGCGTGGGGCGCAACAAGCAAACCTATCACAACAGAGACAGCCATAGCCCATTTAGCCCTGATCAGTCTCAGTTGCAATATTTTTTTCATTTTTGATCCTTGTTACTGCTTATAGTTCTGGATCAGGATGATCATGTCTGCGGTATCTACTATTCCGTCTCCGTTTAGGTCTAGGGAGTGGTCTCTTTGGGTTGGGTCGGTGGTTTGGCCGTAGCGTTGAACAAAGTAAACGACGTCGGCTGTGTCTACTTTGCCGTCAGGGCCGCCATTTGCAGCGCCGGTGAAGTCACCGAGTCTTACAGCTGTAGGAACAGTAACAATGGCTACGTTACCCTTGCTTGTATTGTTCGCCCCATCCACAGCCTCTACTTGGTAGTAGTAGGTGGTGCCAGCGGTTAGTCCGGTGTCGCCGAAGGATGTGGAAGTTAGTAGGGCGGTATTTACTTTGGTAGTTATGGAGCTGGAGCTAGTACCGCGGTAGACATTGTAGCCTTTGATGCCGGAGGCATCCGTGCTGGCAGTCCAGGACATATTAACCTGGGTGGTGCTTACCGCTAGCAAGGTCGGGGATGATGGCGCTGATGGCGGGGTGGTGTCCGGAGGGGTTGGGGTTGTTACAGATAAGGCTGTCGAGCTGGCGCTGGTATTGCCTGCTGCATCCACGGCTTGGACTTGGTAGGAATAGGTGGTTCCGCCAGCTGCGGTGGTATCGGTGTAAGTTAGGGTTCCGGAGTTTACTTGACCAATAACCACACCACCTCTTAGAACGTTGTATTTAGTTACGGCTACATTGTCAGTACTGGCATTCCAGGTCAGCGGTACACTGGTAACAGTGGCGGTGCCGTTCAAACGCAAGCTTGCCGGAACGGATGGCTTGGTGGTGTCGGGATTGTTGACTGTGAAGGTGATGGTGATAGCCGTAGCGGTATTGCCGGCGGCATCGCGGGCGGTGGCAGTAATGGTGTGGGAGCCATTAGTTAGGGTTAGGGTGTCTACGGTGAAGTTGTAAGGGCTGACAGTATCTTCTGCGCCTACGTTAGCAGAATCTAGCTTGAACTGGACGCCGGTTACACCTACGTTGTCGCCAGCAGAAGCGGTGGCGGTGATAGTGCCAGAAACCGTAGAACTGTTGGCTGGGGAAGATATAGAGATGGTTGGAGCGGTGGTGTCGGCGGTGGTCACACTAAACGCACAGGCTGAGTGCGAACCGGTTGGGGCGTAGTTGGCTATG
>CAZUXR010000007.1:0-38505 GCA_964624785.1 uncultured Candidatus Saccharibacteria bacterium | reverse complement strand
CAAAAAATGGAAAAACTACACCAGCTGCTTAACGGCGAAGCTACCAAAGTTTTAGTGTTTGACGAAACAAAACGCAGCGTAGAAAAACTTAGCAAAGAGCTAATTGCCCGTGGCTTTTCGGCAGATGCCATCCATGGCGGCAAGTCTCAAGGCCAACGTCAGCGCGCTTTGCAAAAGTTCAAAACCAACCAAGTTAAAATTTTAGTAGCCACAGACGTAGCGGCTCGTGGAATCGACGTTAGCGACATCAGCCACGTTATCAACTATTCCACCCCTCAGTCTTACAACGACTATGTACACCGTATAGGCCGAGCAGGTCGAGCAGGTCGCATAGGCTACGCGCTAACATTCATAGAAGGTTACCAATAAAGTCCATTTAACTTGTTGACAGTCAGCACTATTTTAAGCGATGATTGTTGCGATGGAGACAAAAAATAAGGTATTTATAAATCCCGCAGGGTTTATTGAGATTATTGTTGTCGGCGACCAAACCGCCGATACGTTCAATGATTTATACGAACAGGCGATTGCTCTAATTCCAGAAATGAACAAGCAGGGCAAGCCTGTACGAGGGCTGGTAGACTTGACAGACGAAGGTAATTTTACGATTAGTTCCAACAAAGCTGCTTTGCAACTTATGGAAAAAGTGAACTACGACAAACTAGCATTATGCAACGCGCCTTTACCAGAAATAGTAAAAGCCGTAATCATGGCTATTGGTAAAAACGATAAAACAAAGTTATTCGACACCCGCGCACAAGCCATAGTTTGGCTTTTAACTTAAAAACAAAGTCAGAGCGAGTAGGAAGAAGAGCTAGGAGTACTTATAATCGACACGTCGTGCGGCCGAGATTCGCGCATCCCAGCATCCGTTACGCGCCAGAATTTTGTATTCTTTCTATGTTGTTCAATTGTCGCAGAACCAACGTAGCCCATACTTTTGCGAAGCGCTAGGATATAGTGATGCATTACATCGGCGACCGGCCCCTGGTACGGAACATAGGCTTCTACGCCCTCCGGCAATGGCTTTGTTCCGTCGGCAGTGCCATAGCGTTTGCGTGAAGCGGCGCTATCGCGCATAGCACTGGGGGAACCCATTCCTCGGTAAAGTTTAACCATTTTGCGATCATCCGACATTACTATCTCACCAGGTGTCTCTTTTGTTCCAGCCAGCTTGCTTCCCATCATTACACAGCTAGCGCCAGCTGCGATCGCGATCGATATATCACCAGGAGTTGTTATTCCACCATCAGCACAAACTGGAATTTTAAACTTTTCGACTGCTTTAGCGCATTCATAAACGGCCGTTACTTGTGGCTTGCCGCTTCCGGTTTCTATGCGCGTACTACATATAGACCCTGGACCTTGACCGACTTTTATTCCATCCGCGCCCGCTTTAGCTAGCTCAAAAGCGGATGCTCCGTTAGAAACATTACCAACAACTATATCCAGGCGGGGGAATTCTTTGTCGCGCATTTTAATCAATTTTTTCAGAGTATCAAACGCGTAGTCTGAATCGCCCTGCGCGGAATCAATTACCGCCACGTCTAAATACGCCGCCATTTCCCGCACTCGTTCCAGCGCTTCTTGATCCGTGGGAACAGCGGCCGCTACCCGCAAACGGCCGTTATCATCCAGATTGTAATGCTCTGGATTGCCTCGAGTAATTCTGAGTACGTCGGACAGAACATAGAGTCCAGCCACTTGTCCGGTTTTGGAATCCACCAATGGCAGTGTTTTCTTTTTTTGGCTTTTCATAAATTTATAAGCCTGTTTAACTGTAGTGCCTCGAGGGGATGATTTTATCTCGCTAAGAGGAGTCATGTAGTCTTTAACGAGCGATGAATTGTTTTCGCACAGATCAAAATCGTTCTGAGTGAGCAGACCTACAAGTTTTTTATTTTTATCAACAACCGGGAAGGTGCGAAAATCAAAGTTTGACTCCTCGCACATTTCTATAACTTCTGCCAGAGTGTCGTTCGGAGAAACGGTTATAGGGTTTTCGATCAACCCGTTTAGGTGCAGTTTTACCCGGCGCACTTCTTTACGCTGACGCTCTTTATCAAGCCCGCAATGAATAACGCCAATTCCACCAAGTTTTGCCATAGCAATCGCCATATCGGCAGTAGTAACTGTATCCATCGCAGCGCTCACGATTGGAGTTTTTAGACTGACACGGCGGGAAAAATGACTGTCTAGCTTTACCGTATGAGCAGACACGTGGCTGCGGCCCATTTCTATACGGACATCGTTAAAGCTCAATGCCAATCCCTGGTTTTTCATGGTATCAAAAAAAGTATCCCTGTTCATAATCGTGTAAATTCCTCCTTGGCTAGTTAATATATAGTATACACGCTTCTTACCTTCAGCTGGCTACAAAACCAGATCAAAGAAACCAATTCATGCTACAATTCCAATATGTCGGTTACTGTTGTTATTGGTGAGCAGCGCGGAGACGAGGGCAAGGGCCGGTTTGTTGATATGCTTGCTGCCGAACACGATATAGTAGCCCGTTTTAATGGCGGCAATAACGCCGGCCACACAGTCGTGTTGCCGGACGAACGCGTCTTAAAGTTGCATCTTATCCCATCAGGAATTGCCCACCCGGGCGTGATTAACGTAATTGGCAACGGCGTATTAATCGATGTTGTAAAGCTATGCCAGGAAATTGAATACGTAAAAAGCCAGGGGATTGAGCTAAACCCAGATAATCTAAAAATTAGCGCCGATGCTCACTTAAATCTTCCGCAGTACGTTTCTGCTGACGAAATTCGCGAAGCAGGTCGCAGCGCGCAGGGCAGCACAAAATCTGGCATAGCCCAAGGGTTTGCAGCCAAAGCTCTGCGCAGCGGCAAAAGAATGGGCGACATCCTTAGTGATTCTGATGACTTAAACAAACTAATCGTCGATGAGCTGGCCGCACAAAAAATAACGAGAGCCGAAAAGAACCTACAGCAACTCGACGAAAAGTTAATCGCTAGCGAATACTTGGCCGCCGCGCAAAAATTAATTCCATACATAACAGATACTTCGCTGTATTTGAACGAGAAGCTAAATAAACCAAGGCCAGTTAAGATTCTAGCAGAAGGCGCACAGGCGTTTTTGCTCGATATTGACCACGGCATGTACCCCTATACCACTTCGTCGAGCACCACTTCGGGCGGGGTAGCTACCGGACTGGGAATTCCGCCAACCAGTATTAAAAGAATTATCGGGATCTCTAAAGCTACTCAATCCCATGTTGGTGGCGGTCCATTCGTGACGGAAATAACAGATTCTATACTGCTTAAAAAACTTCACGGCGACACATCTACTGTAGACGCCGAACGTGGCACCACCACCGGCCGAACCCGCCGGCTTGGATATTTGGACCTGCCAGCAATCCGTCGTTCGCAAATGATTAACGGCACCACAGAAATGGCTCTAACTAAGCTTGATTGGGTTCCGCGCTACGGCAAAATTATCAAAATCTGTACATCATACGTGCTAGACGACAAAAAAATTGAAATTGCGCCATCATCTGCAGCCGACCTAGAAAGATCTAAACCTGTTTACCAAGAATTGGCTTCTTGGACCGAAGACATATCAAATATTAGACGATTTAAAGACCTGCCGCATGAAGCACAGAAATACATAAAGTTTATAGAAAACGAATTAGGCACAAAGATTTCAATGATTGGCGTAGGCCCAAACCGCAATCAAGTAATACACTTGCAATAACTAAAAACGAGTTATATATTTAGCTTGTCATGGCTGTCCACGAAAAATTCTGCCACAACCCAGCGGTTAAAAAACTGATGGGTGACCTTGCGTTCGATCATGAATGTCTTGCTCCGAGGGATGATGTGACGGCCATTAAATCACAGTTTTATGCTAGAAACACGCGACGAAGTGCTCGAGAAGCGCGGCACGAGGGCGGAATAGGTCCTTGGGAATTAATACCTGGAACATCGACCCCTGTGGAACATGATGTAGGATGGGAATTATTTAAGTCACCATTCGCAAAAGATACTAGGACCGCCAGGGAAATTATTCAGGATATACATAAAGAAATCATTTCTTTAAAAAATTTTTATCGATGTAATTTCGCCACGCCACTGCCCATGAAAATCGACAGTCTAGGCGTAGGACTACGTATCACGGCTACTCCGAATGGCAATGCCCCACAAGGAACTATAAGAGAAACATGCAATGATTTTGAGACGATTATAAGAGAACTGTCAAAAGAACGCGATATATTACTTGGTGCTATTTATATACTGTTAAGCGAACAGATCGGTGTTGCATTGATAGATACAGATGGTTTACACACAGAATTAACAAAGAGTAGTACCAAGAAAACTATGTAACTAGTGCTACAATTTTAGGGATGAATGATAAAACTAAACTGGACTCGCGCAAAACCTCGCTCCCTCCAGACTCATCCAGAGGGGATGAGCAAGAGGTTTTATCTGATGGAGGAGTAGTTAAAACTACTACGACAGCAGAAAAATCACTTGATCGCTCATCTGGTGAGTCTGAGGGTGCAGAGACTTTGCGTGAGTCTAGTATGGCCCAATGGCTGAGTGATTTGGCCGACAAAACACCAGCCCCTGGCGGCGGCGCAGTGGCGGCTTTGCATGCGGCGACAGCAGCGGCTTTGCTTGGAATGGTCACAAGCTACACAAGCGGCGAAAAATGGGCCGACCGCGAAGATCGAATGAATGAGCTAAATATTAAGCTTGCCGAAATCCGAAACCAAGCATTAAATCTTGTTGAAGCTGATGCCACGGCATTCGGGGAAGTCAGCGCAGCATACAAACTCCCATCAAAATCCGAAGGTGAAAAAAAAGCTAAAACAGCAGTTCTGCAGACTGCTCTAAAATCAGCCGCCAAACCGCCAATGGATGTTGCCCGTCTTACCAACTCAATTATAGAAATTGCCCGCGACCTGGCCGTTTTGGCAAACCCAAATGTCATTTCGGACGTAGCCGTCGCTACTATCACCGCCCGAGCAGCACTGGAATCTGCAATTATTAATATCGAAATTAACGCCGCAAGTATTACCAACATTGAAGCTAGAGATGAGCTAAAACAATCTATTTATAGAGCGACAGAATTAATCGGTGACGCAGACAATGTAACCAAGGCGGTTCGAGCACAATGGTAAAGATCCTAGACGGCCGCGCAGTGGCAGAGAAAATCCTAGACAGTTCTAAAGTTAGGGTAGATGAGCTCCATAAAAAAAGTATTTCACCAACCCTTGGCATCGTTACTGCGACCGGCGACGAATCAACAAAAGCTTATCAGCGTCTACTGGTTAACAAAGCAAGGCAAGTAGGACTAGAAACAAAACTTGCGAATTTGGATCCCAATTCTTCGCAAGATGATATTGCCCGCGCTATAACCGATTTAGCGAACAACCCCGAGGTTCACGCTATAATCCTACAGACTCCTTTGCCTTCGAGCGTCGACGAAGATGTTTTGAGCGAGCTTATACCCCCCGCCAAAGATGTAGACGGAGCTAATGCTTTAAGTGTTGGAAGGTTACTCAACGATGTTGAATCGTTTGCGCCAGCAACAGCTGTTGCGGTCATAGAGATTCTAAAAAGTTACGAAATCCCGTTAGACGGTGCCCGCGCAGTTGTTATCGGCCGCAGCAAAATCGCCGGCAAACCTGCGGCACTGTTACTGCTCGCTCAAAACGCTACGGTCACGGTCTGCCACTCAAAGACAAGAAGCCTAGAGGAACTAACCAAGCAGGCGGATGTACTGGTGAGTGCAATCGGGAAAGCGAATTTTGTAGATGCTAGTTATATTAAGCCGGGTTGCGTAATCATAGATGTAGGAATTAATTTCACGGATGACGGAACAATAGTCGGGGATGTTAACGCACAGTCTGTAGACGGAGTTGCGGGTGCGATTTCGCCCGTTCCTGGCGGAGTTGGCCCGGTAACTACCGCTATTCTTTTGCGCCAGACTATAAGCGCAGCAGAATCTGTAGTTTTATAACCAACAAAGCCTTCCCGTTAGCTAGTTTGGGGTGTATGCTTAAGTTAAGTAAGAGCAAATAACCATAATTGGGGGAGCTATTTTGTCAGCTGCGGCACCGGCATTGGATCAAGAATTGAGCGAAAAATGCGCTGTATTCGGAATCTATAATAAAAACGGGGACGCGGCCAATTTAGCATATTATGGATTGTGGGCGCTACAGCACCGCGGACAAGAAAGTTCCGGCATAGCGACCATAGACGGCGAAACAATTCACCGCTTTACAGATTATGGACTAGTGGCGCATGTTTATAAGCAGAGCGACATAGAGGCTCTCAAGGGCGATGTCGCCATTGGCCATAACAGATACTCGACTTCTGGTGGCAACGACACAACATTCAACCAGCCGTTTGTTAAGCAAGAATCTGGATTTGCGCTTGCTCATAACGGCAACTTCCCAGACTGCACAAAGTTGATCGAATTTTTGCGCAGCAGAAGTATCGACATAGACAATTTCAATGATTCTAGTATGATGGCTGCTGCGATTAATTGTTTTATCAAGGACGGCCTAAAGATCGAAGACGCAATCAAAAAAGCATACCCCCTTTTTACGGGGGTTTTTTCTTGCGTTGCTCTAGCGCCCGGTAAGCTAATTGCCTTTCGCGACAGCAAGGGTGTAAGGCCGCTTTCGATCGGCAAACTGGATAAAAGTTACGCCGTGGCCAGCGAAACCTGTGCTTTCGATACAATTGGCGCAACATTTGAGCGCGATGTACTCCCGGGCGAAATGGTTATTATTGATAACAAAGGTTTGACTTCCCATCAAATTGTAGACGGCCAGCAAAAGCTGGACGTTTTTGAATTTGTTTATTTTGCCCGTCCGGACAGCGTTTTAATGGGCCAGCGAGTCAGCACTGTACGCGAAAGAATGGGGCACGAAATGTTCAAAGAGTTCAGTGTCGATGCGGACATAGTTGTACCGGTACCAGATTCTTCCGTACCCGCAGCTCTCGGCTATTCGCATTCTAGCGGTATTCCGTTCAACATGGGCTTAATCAAAAACCGCTACATTAACCGCACCTTTATTCAGCCGACCCAAGAACTAAGAAGACGAGATGTCAAGATGAAGCTAAATCCAATTACGGAAGTACTGGCTGGCAAAAAAATTGCACTTATTGATGATTCTATTGTTCGTGGTACTACTATTAAAAAGGTTGTCGAGCTTGTAAAAGAAGCTGGTGCACTGGAAGTCCACGTGCTAGTTAGTTCACCGCCTGTTCGCTACCCTGATTTTTATGGAATAAATCTACCAAACCAAGAAGAATTAATTGCAGCCCGCATGAGTGTTGAGCAAATTCGTGACTACATAGGAGCTGATTCGCTGCATTTTTTGTCGTACGAAGGAATGCTAAAAGCTACAGGCATCGATGTGGATAAATTTTCGGCTTCGTGCTTTGATGGTATTTATCCGGTGGATATTGGATCGCGCGCTAGTAGCATTAAGCAGATCGACTCTTGGCGCAGCGACTTTCATGCAGCCATTAGCGGCCACTCCAATTCCTACAAAATAACTACGGCCGCAAAAATCCCAGCGTAAAAATGTCTTCGATTGTTATTCTAGCATCGGGGGAGGGGACAACTGCGCAGAACGTAATAGTAGACTCGGCAACCGGCAAGGTTGGTTTTGATGTTAGTGCGGTCATTTCAAACAACCCAAATCCCGGGGTATTTAAACGAGTAAAAAAACTTAATAAAAAATACGGCTTGAACGTGTCGGTGGTGTTTGCGGAGAATGATTTGCTAGTTCAAAAGGCTATTCAAAAATTCAATCCCGACCTAATAGTATTGATGGGCTATATGAAAAAAATCGGCCCGGAGCTTGTAGCCAGATATGGCTGGAAGACGGGATACAAAAACGTTGAGGAAGCTATGATGATCAATACTCACCCCGGACTATTACCAGCCACGAAAGGACTTTACGGCGTTCACGTGCAGCAGTACGTGCTAAATAACAAACTACCGCAAGCCGGCCAAACCCTGCATGTTGTAAGCGAAAACTACGACGAAGGTCCAATCATAGCCGAACATAAAACAAAGGTTGACGTGGACGAAACAGCCGAAAGTCTATTCGATCGAGTTAAGAAAATTGAGAAAATTTTTATAGCTACCGACATCGAGAATTTTATAAATAAACGACAGGAATACTAAAAACAATGGGTAAAAAAGTTCTAGTTGTAGGGTCCGGCGGCCGCGAACATGCGCTTGCCTGGAAGCTTGCCCAGTCCCCGCAAGTTGACAAAATTTTTGTAGCACCGGGTAACGGCGGTACAGCGAATATAGTTCAAAATGTGGATATTAAATTTACCGACACCACTACGCTGCTAAACTTTGCCATTTCTAAAAAAATTGATCTGGTAGTAATAGGTCAGGAAGCGGCCTCGGAAGCGGGAGTAGTTGACGCGCTGATAGATGCCGGTTTAACGGTCTTTGGTCCAACAAAAGCCGCCGTGCGAATAGAATCATCCAAAGCTTTTTCTAAGGATTTAATGAGGGACCAAAACATTCCAACGGCAAACTTTAAGAATTTTAACGATCCAACCAAAGCTTTGATCTATATCGAAAATCACACCTTGCCGTTCGTAATCAAAGCTAGCGGACTAGCCGAAGGTAAGGGTGCGGTTGTTTGTACTAGCCTTGCTCAAGCCCGCAAAACTATAAACGAAATTATGGTAAAAAAAATATTTAAAAACGCGGGCGACATTGTGGTAATCGAAGATTTTTTGAGCGGGCAAGAGATCTCTACTCATGCTCTATGCGACGGCAACCAGGCCGTATTGTTTCCACCATCGCAAGACCATAAACAGGTGTACGATGGCGACATAGGACCAAACACCGGTGGAATGGGTGTAATCGCGCCAGTACCGTGGGTAACAGATGCGCAGATGGATATTGTAAGAAATAAGATTATCGAACCAGCACTAAAGGGGCTGTCTGATGCGGGCTCCCCTTTCAAAGGATGTATATACCCTGGCTTAATGATAGATGACAAAAAAGTGAATGTTATTGAATTTAACGCTCGGTTTGGCGACCCGGAAGCCCAAGTATATATGCGCCTGCTGGATGCCGACTTATTTGAAGTGCTCACTGGTTGCGCTAACGGCCAGCTTGATCCGTCAAAAATTAAATGGGGCGGGGGCGCGGCGATTTCGGTCGCACTTTGTTCCGGTGGCTATCCTGGACCCTACCAAAAAGGCTTACAAATTACAGGAATTGAGCAGGCCGAAAAGCTGGAAGATGTAGTAGTATTCCAAGCCGGTACAAAAATGATTAACGACCAACTAGTTACAAATGGCGGCCGGGTTTTACATGTTACAGCCACCGGATCTTCGATCGACGATGCTCGCACAAAAGTTTACAAAGCCATAAAACTAATTAGTTTCGAAGGAATGCACTACCGCACCGACATCGGGAATAGAAATTAGTAACTAGGAATTAGCTAAAGGCTACGAGCTGAGAGCTAGAATAAGAAGAATACAGAATCGAGAATAAACCACAACGCATAAACGTTAACCCTAAAAACAAAAAACACGAACTCTCCTGCGAGTTCTTGCGCATTTGGTTAGCGCTTATGTTATTCTCGAATATATGTTGATGTTTGGTATTTTTTTCCTACTATTGTCGTTCCTGCCTTGGTTTATAGACTTTAGATATTCTGCAAACACTGGGATGTTATTTGCTGTTTCCTGGGGTGTAGGCTATGTCTTGCTATGCAACAACATCATCGTTAAATACACCAAAAAAAATCCTAAGGTTCTGATCCGAATTCCGCATGGACATGTCTTTGTGGTCGGAGCTATAGCAGCTGTTATCATCGAAGTGTTCGGGAACTGGCTATGGAAGTTATGGTATTACCCACACTTCAGTATTCCGTTCTATCTAATGGCGATGCTGTTCATACAGATTGTTTACTTTTACTTTATTTTAAAGGGTTATTTGGCGGTGCGAGCGATGCTGGTAGCGTCTGGTTTTAGTAAAAAGAAAATCAGGCTAAACAAACAGGTTTATAAGCCGATATTTAACATGTTTGGCATAATAGGTGGTATCTTCTTGGCAATCGGCTTAATACAGGCGATTGGCATGCTTCACCCCCCCCTAGACGCAAGTTTTTTCAATAGTTTTGGTGTTCGCCAGTTCAATGTGGCCAATGTTTTTCTCATTACCAGTGCATTAGTCTTAATCCTGGAATTCCTAGAATATAGAGAAAAGGAAGATACGTTTATTCTTCACATTTTACAAGGTGATTGGACGCCACTAATTACCGTGTTGATTGCGTCCATGTTCACGGCAGCGAGCATGGAAGGATTTAATGTGCCGTTGTCGTTATGGATATATACAAATTGGCCATATCCTCATATTGCGATCTCTGGATTGCCTCTTACAATTTTAATAGGATGGGCTACTCAATACGTATTACTGGTATCTGTCTATAGATTTTTATATAAAAGAGAAACCGCCAAAATATGGTATTAACACAAATTAGCTATTAGGGTTGGCTGATTATGTTCCAGGTTAATGCTATCCGCTTTTTTAGATTTGGTTTTCGCCTTCAAACAGTGCCGACACGGAACTATCCTGGAATATGGCATTTATGGCATTCGCGACTAAGCCGACAATAGATATAATTTCTAAGTTTTTAAGTGTATCGGGGCCGTCCGGCTTTGGCAAAGTGTCTGTCACCATTATTGTTTCGATTGGCGAATTGTTTAGTCGCTTGATGGCCGGACCAGAAAATAATCCATGAGTTACCCCTACAGAAATCGTCTTAGCGCCGTGCTCTTTAAGCACTTCAGCGGCCGCGCAAATCGTTCCGGCCGTGTCGATCATATCGTCCACCACCACACAGTGCCGCCCCTTAATGTCGCCTATAACATCTAACGCCTTGGCTTTATTTATGCCCGTACGGCTTTTATGGACTATGGCTAGATCTATACCAAGCCGGCTAGCATATCGCTCTGCCAACTTAACCCTTCCGGCATCCGGTGATACTACTACAAAATCATTACCAAACCGCTTCTTCATGTAGTTAGCCAAAACCGGCAATGCCACCAAATGGTCAAATGGACCATCAAAAAATCCCTGAATCTGGCCGGTATGAAGGTCGACACTCACAATTCTATCAGCACCGGCAACGGTTAAAATATCTACAACTAACTTTGCGGTAATAGGCTCACGGCCGGCAGATTTACGGTCTTGGCGAGCATACCCAAAGAAGGGACAGACTGCGGTAACATGTTTTGCGCTAGCTCTTTTTGCGGCATCAATCAGAATGGCCTGTTCCATTATAGCTTCGCCAACCGGACGATCATGCGACTGAAAAATATAAACATCCCCACCGCGCACCGACTCATCCAAATGGCACTTTATCTCGCCGTTGGCAAAAGTTTGCAAATTTGTCTTACCAAGTTTTACCCCAAGTTTATCGGCTACTTTTTCTGCTAACTCCGGGTAATGACTACCGGCAAAAATTTTAAGCTGTCGGTCAATTATCCGCTTTAACTGTTTGTTTTCTGTCGTGTCCGCCATTTAATACTAAGTTTACCATATGGCTAATTTGTTGCTAAACTTAAGTATGGAAGCGCAAGAAACATTGATTATTTTAGATTATGGGTCGCAGTATACCCAGCTAATTGCCCGCCGGGCACGCGAACTTAAAGTTTTAAGCCTAATACTACCGTTTAGTACCCCAACTAAAGAAATTCTGTCGCAAAACCCCAAAGGGATTATCCTTTCCGGTGGACCGAATTCTGTTTATGCGCTCAATGCGCCCGGATTGCCGAAAGATTTACTAAAACAAGGGGTGCCAGTGCTTGGGATCTGCTACGGGCTCCAGCTTTTGGCAGAAAACCTAGGCGGCAAAGTAGAATCATCCGAAATTCGTGAATACGGACTAGCCAAAATTAGTATTACAAAATCAGATTTGCTGGTAAGTAAAATAAATGGCAGCGAAATCTGGATGAGCCACGGTGATCATGTATCTATACCGCCAAAAGGATTCAAAATCTCT
Organism: uncultured Candidatus Saccharibacteria bacterium; assembly: GCA_964624785.1. GTDB lineage: Bacteria > Patescibacteriota > Saccharimonadia > Saccharimonadales > UBA10212 > CAZUXR01. Next base: position 26,471 of record CAZUXR010000007.1, on the reverse strand, counting down.
GCAATGTCCGGAAATATAATTTGTGCGCTAGAAAATCATAAACAAAAGATTTACGGAATTCAATTCCATCCGGAAGTCACTCACACTAAATACGGCGAACAGGTCCTAAAAAAATTCTTGAATGATATTTGCGGATTTAGCGGCCAATGGACGACCGACACATTTATTCATGACGAGATTCAAAAGATTAAGAAAATCGTTGGTGATAAAAAAGTAATTTGCGCACTTTCTGGCGGAGTCGACTCTTCGATAGCCGCAACTCTAGTAGACCGAGCAATCGGCAATCAACAAACCTGCATATTCGTAGATAACGGACTGCTCAGACAAAATGAGTATGAGGAAGTATTAAAGGTCTACAAGCAAACCGGTTTAAACGTAATTGCAATTAGAGCGTCTGGGCAATTCCTTGGAAAATTAAAAGGCGTAACCGACCCCGAACGAAAACGAAAAATCATTGGCGGGGAATTTATTAAAATATTTGAACGCGAAGCTAAAAAAATCAAAGGGGCCGAATTTTTGGTTCAGGGCACCTTATATCCAGATGTGATTGAATCGGTATCTGTTAGTGGCCCGTCCGTCACTATTAAATCCCATCACAACGTCGGCGGACTTCCCAAAAAAATGGGGCTAAAATTAATTGAACCACTGCGCGATGTATTTAAAGACGAAGTTCGCTTGATCGGCCGCGAGCTAGGATTGCCAGAATCAATTGTTCAACGACAAGCCTTTCCGGGACCAGGCCTTGCCGTACGTGTGGTTGGTGAAATTACGCCCAAAAGATTACGGATCCTGCGCCATGCTGATGCAATTGTACGACAAGAGATAGAAGCGATTCCGAATATTCGCAAAAATCTATACCAATACTTCGCAGTGCTCCTGCCAATCAAATCTACGGGCGTTATGGGCGACGGCCGAACGTATGAATACACCATCGCTGTCAAGGCGTTTCACTCACTAGACGTAATGACCGCGGACTGGGCCCGTTTGCCATACGATCTGCTGGCTAGAATTTCCAACCGTATAACAAGCGAGGTCCGCGGCATCAACCGAGTAGTTTACGAGATTACAACCAAACCACCTGCAACCATCGAGTGGGAATAACCAGAAAACAGACCCCTAGGAAATATGTAGTGCAGGGATTTAAGATCGAAATCTGTCCGCTGTTCACTCTTAAGCTAACTGGTGCTTAATTTTCCTCCAGCGCCGCAGTTGCAGGCGGCTAGCTTTTTCACGCCAGCCACGATCACCCTCATTGTATTCAATTTCATCCACCTCCAGATCCGATGGTCTGGTTGGCCGCGTCAAAATATAGTGTCTCCTCATATTAAAGTTTTTGATTGCGACTGATCGTTTACCCATAGCAACTCCTCCTCTTAAGATTACTACTGCACTTAGAAGTTTATGGTAGTGATGAAACTAGAGCTGTAAGAATATTCACTTAGTTTCTGTGACATTTCTATTTTAGTGCTAAGCCTTTATAATCAAGCGTTAGGATGAGGAAAAACTTATAAAATTTTACAAAATTCATTCTACTAAACCAGTTATTGCGCATTTGGCAGAATCTATTACACGCCAACTGACGCTAGGTAAACGGGTATTATGGCTAGTCCCTGGTGGCTCCGCTATCGCAATCGCAGTTGCTGTTAGTAAGATACTAAAAGACATTGATTTGACTAATTTGACCGTTACTTTAACCGATGAACGATTCGGACCAACAGATCATCAGAACTCGAACTGGTACCAGTTCCAACAAGCAGGCTTTGCCCCAAGAGCTAATTTAATTCCTGTATTGGGCGAGAAAGATATCGACTATACTACAAGGAACTTTGCACAAAATCTGGCCAGAGAACTAGCCATGGCTGACTACAAACTGGGGTTTTTTGGAATGGGAGCAGACGGCCACACAGCAGGAATTTTGCCCGGTAGCATGGCCGTTAAATCGAGCGAGTTAGCCGCCAACTATACTGCAGGCGATTTCCAACGAATAACCATAACTCCGGCGACAATTAAAATGCTCGACGAGGCGGTTCTATACGCAGTAGGTAGTAGCAAGCAAAAGGCGCTCGTTGATTTAGGAAAAGATTTGCCGCTAAATGAGCAGCCTGCCCAAATATTAAAATCAGTTAATGAATTTATTGTTTATAATGACTACAAAGGAGAAGAAATATGAAATCTATGAAAATCGGAGTAATCGGGCTGGGGAAGATGGGCGGTCAAATTGTTACTCGCTTGCTAAACCATCACCATGAGGTAGTTGCTATGGATGTTAGTCCTACTGCATCTTTAGCGGCAAAAGAGCAAGGAGCAACCATTGCTGCGGACTATAAGAATCTCCTCGCTCTGTTAGACCCGGTAATTATTTGGCTTATGTTGCCTTCGGAAATAGTCGACCAAGAGCTCGAAGTGCTACTGCCACTTCTGCCAAAACAAAGCATTATTGTCGATGGCGGTAATTCGGATTTTCGAAAAACCCTAGCTCGCAGTAAAGTAGCTGCAGCACACGAGGTCTACTGGGTAGACGCCGGTGTAAGTGGCGGAATATTGGGCCTAGAAAAAGGCTTTTCCATAATGGTAGGAGGCGACAAAGTTGCCGTAGACAAAATTGAGCCAATCTTTAAAGCTTTAGCTTCAGAGGGCGGCTGGTATCACTTCGGCGGGCCGGGCAGTGGCCATTATGTAAAAATGGTTCACAACGCCATCGAGTATGGACTAATGGAATCGTACGCCGAAGGTTACAGGCTCCTTAAAGAAGGCCCGTATCACGACATAAATCTAGCCGCGGCGGGCGAAGTTTGGCAGCGCGGCAGTATTATCGAATCATTGCTGGGCGAATTAACACGCGAGGTTCTTGAAGAAAATTCTGAGCTTAATGGCATTGACGGAGTGGTGACCGAATCGGGCGAAGCCCGTTGGGCTTTGCAAACCGCACTAGATTCAGGAATTAAGCTTCCGGCCATAGAAGCATCGTTTGATGTGCGAACAAAAAGCCAGTCTGGCCAAACAAATTATGCAACAAAACTACTAGCAGCCATGCGCAACAAATTTGGCGGCCACTCCACAAACCCGAAATAGAATTTAGAAGTTAGATGATAGAAGTTGGACGTTGGACGTTGGAATTTTTCTACAACTGATATGGTTCGGCGGGGTAGTTTACGGAGGGTGGGAGGTTGAAGAATTGTTCTAGGGTTTGATTAGTTTGGTGAACTTCTTTGGCGAGCTCTACGCCAACGTAACGGATGTGCCATGGTTCGTATTCATAACCCGTTAAATTCTGCTTGCCATTCTGATAACGAACAACAAATCCGTATTTGTACGAATTCTCGGCCAACCATTTGCCTTCCGGGGTGGCACCAAAACAAGGATCTACCTCGCACTTGCGACTTTGGGGTTCTAAGTCTGCAGCTAGTCCTGTTTGGTGCTCACTAAAACCGGGGCGGGCACTGGATTGATCTGCTTGCGCCTGTCCGATTGATCTTACATAACTCCCATAAACCGACACCTGTAAACTATAGCTGCGGTAAGCACTAGCAAGCATAAAATGAATATTGTCCGTATTGGCTTTTGAGTTCATGGCAAGAAGTGCGCCCGCCGCGTCACTCCTGATAGTCATTTCCAGGTCACCGGCCGGAAGCCTTAGCGGGATCTTGGGGTTAACTAAGTTAGCCGGGACATAATCAGCAGGAAGTTTGCGGCCCTTGTTAACGACCGCCCATAGGCTAGCGGGATCGTTGATCGAGTATTGGTTTTTGTTAAACGAATCAACGGCAACAGTTTTATTCGATCCTGGATGTTTCGAGCTATACATTGGACTTTTACTAGAATTTAGCCAAAAACCAGCGACTAGCAATAACACAACCAACAATATGGCGCCACGGGTTTGTTTTGATTTAAATTTTCTTTGCTTTTGATTCATCTTTAATATTTACTACAATCGTCCGGAGCGGGTTGCCCTTTGAGCCTAGGTGTAACTTCCTGGTAGTTATAGATGCTAAACTTGTTACCCATCGAAAAGTGACAATCAGGCAAAAGCGGCAGGTTATAGCCAAGGTAATCATTCAACACCGCCCTAAAAGCATTAGCCGATGTATTTATTTTACCAACGTCCTGTTTACTAACTCCAGGCATATAGTAGCTGGCTAGCACGCCAAATTTTTGTTTAATCAATGAGTCGGATAATTTTGCTGGATCATAGTAATTGGTAGGTGTTATATCTCCGCGGAACTGTTTAGGATAAGGGCCTTCATCCGCCTGCAAGACAATTACCGCACCCGGCGATTTTTGTTTTATGTAGCTAATCGTATCTTTAATTCGATTGTTAATGTAGCTAACTTCGTTGGTATATTTAACCGACTCATCAATATCGTTGTCGTTCGCTTCTGGATCATAGTTGGGGTCGGAACCATCCTTATTAAAGACATAGGCTGGGTGTGGGGCCAAGATATGGGCAAAAGTAAAATTAGGTTTTGATTTGTCGGGTCTGCTGGCAATATCTCTCACGGCAGAGATCTGGGCTTCGAAATTCTCTTTGGGGTTACGATCAAGGTCATACTTTAGAACTTTAAAATTACCTACAGCCACTCCTTTTTTGAGCCATGGCGAGAAAATACTTTTGTTTAAAATGTCGCGCTGAAGATCGCTAAGATAAAAGCTCATCCCAAAAATATTCAGGCGGAATGATTTTGTAGGACTTGTATCGGACTTAACCCGCAACCGCGTAAAGTCCCACCAAGAACTAACCTGGTTATAGCTGTACCCATTTTGTTTTAACGCTTGGGCAACCGGAGGGTTGTTGAAAATACTGCGATAAGGAAATGTTGCTTGCCAACCTTTTTGGTTAAACTGCCTAAACTGCGTTAGATAATCCATAGAAAGTGTTGAAGACACCGACGACATAGTAAAAGGATAGTTGGAGTACGCCTGCGGACGATTCACAAAATCATTGCTGGTCAAAAAGTTCATCAAATCGGAATTGTCATAATTAAAATTATTTTTTAAAACATCAGCGTTGGTATAGCGGTCAAAAAGCAGGTAATAAATGTCTGGCTTGCCTTTGACGCTTGATACCGGCGATCCTATGCTAGTTTTTGGTGCTTTATAGCTGAGTTCGTCCCACATGTCCGCTATACGATCACCAAACCTAAGCAGCTGCAAGCCAAGCATGAACACGATCGCGAATAAAAGTACCTTGTATAGCTGCAAATTACGCACAAATTCATATTTTTTAACTAAATGTCGCAGCAACCTACCAATACCGTATGCCGCGGCGGCGAACCAAATAGCCAGCCAGATAGATTTGTTAAACTCGCTGCTCATTGCGCTAGGTAACAGTTTAATAATGTGGCTACCTAAAATTGTTGATGCGCTAAAACTATACCCATACAAACCAAAACTAAATAAAATCGCCGACACATGCGCGGCGAGCTCGTCTTTAAGCAATTTGCGAAACAAATAATATGCAGCCGTGCCAAGTAATCCAAACATAATTATCGGAATAATAACTTCTACCGGATAGCTAAAATCAGAATTCAACCACCAGCGCGATAATACAAAAGCAGATATAAATGCAAGTTCCGGCAGAGGAGTGTTAGCTAGTCGAAGAATAAACTTTTTGAGATTGAAACTTTTTAGATTGTTTTTTGCGGGTTTTTTATTTTTTGGCATTTTTATTTTTTAGAATCGCTAGTTTAGTGCTTATACAAGTATATAATGCGTTCGCTTCCTTTGACAGCTTTTTTATCAACCAGCTTAAACCACTCACCAAACGCCTCCTCGAAACATTCTTGAGTATAGCCATCAAAACCATTTGCCCTAGAGCTAAGCATTTTATCTACTTTGGAATCGCCCTTAGGTACAAATTCGATTATTAAGTACCTTGAAATTTGCGCAAAGTAGCTAGCAACAGCGGACAGGGGAGTATTGTTACCAATCGCCAGATGGTGAATTAGCGCAAGCGCCAGCACGACGTCCGCCGGACCACGCTCTTCTAACGATGCCCGCTCTTTATGCGCCCAGCCCAAGGATGGGCTTGGGTTGGTTAAATCTTGTACAAGTGGTAGGATATTTTTGTTGAGGTTTTTGCCCCGGTCTTGCCGGTAATTTTTATTAACCGCGCGTACATCAACATCAAAAGCGACAGTGTATGCCCCGCGAGCAGCGCCCAGTTCGCTGAATGTACCGTCGTTCGCGCCCATATCCCAAACAATTACAGGTTTTGGTGTAACTTGTTTTAGTAGCGAATCTACAAGCTTTTTCTTAGCGTTAAAGGCTGAGTCTGAATAGTTAGTATTCTCGTAGTAATGGCTCCACTCGGACTGCTTTTTGTCGATATTAAGTCGCGACACGGCTTTTTTAAGACTCTCCATCAAACCGTTCATAGCGGTTACGCTAAGCTTGCGTTGTTTAGCCACACCGCCACGGCTGTTGTAGCGTTTCTGGGAGGCCGCATGAACATAAACGTGGGCCAGCAGGCTAGTATTTAATTTTGCTCGCTTAGGTAGCATCGTGGTCGCTATACCAAGCGGCACACCGTCAAGAAAACTCTTTAGCATTGTGAGTGTTTCAGGGGAATTGTAAGAAGCTATCGCTAGCGGTGCGATAAAATGTTCGCAAAATTGCTTGTAACCATCCCAGGCAACCCCTGGTTCATAGACTCTAAACGACAAACTATCAATAAAAACCGGCTGATTACCCAAAAATTGCACGTTGTAGGCGCTGGCGTCTTTGAGAATCATTCCATGATCCAAAGCTATTTTTTGGATTTTTAGAGTTAGCAAACCGGCACTTTTAAGCTGGTCAAAACTCCATTCATACGGGTAGGAGATAAAAGGTATGAGCTTAGGTTTTATAATCTTGTAACGCCGGCTGTCTGCGCCAAATGCTTTAGTAGAGTTAATTTCCTCGTGACTAACAATCAGCTCTTGTTTAATCAGTTCATCATAAAGGCCGCTACTCATAAAAAAGTCGTAGTCGGCCTGACCATCTTGATTGATCTGCCGGTAAATTTGGTCATTGTGCTTAAATATAAAACCGGCAGGGTCGCGGAAGGAATCTTGGCTATGACCTGCGCTCGTTGCACTCACGACTTTTTAGTAACTTTGCCTGATTCTTCGCTTGTAAATAACGCTTTTATTTTATGGCCCAACCCGCTAAAAACTTTGCGCCCAAAGACGCCAATTCCAGCAACTATACCAATAACCGACTGTATAACCACGCTTCCCGTACCGGCGTCTAAATATCCGAATAATATATTGATGTGCAAAACGTCTTTGCTCCTTGCTCTTTCCACTTCCTGCTAAATAATCTTTATGTATTATACACTACATGCGTCTACTCTTGAAGTGTTATTTATTGATTGGTGGTCCCTAGTATCTTCTTTTAGCCTGAACAGAACCTGAAAGCACGCTTGTTAGTAAAATCATGATAAAATTGGATTATGGCTAGGGATAAAAAAACAAAAAAATCTAAATGGACTTTGGCTAAGATAATACCCTGGCTCTTAGTTATCGGCGGCTCGCTGGCACTGTTTGCATCTTTTGCCTTAACGATAGAAAAGTTCAACATGCTGCAAAACCCCAAATATGTACCAAGCTGTAATCTAAACCCAGTACTGAGCTGCACAACCGTTACAAATAGCAAACAATCGCACGTCTTTGGGTTTCCCAACCCGTTTTTGGGAATAGCCGGGTATGCGGCCGTAGTTACTATAGGCGTAGCACTACTTGCCGGGGCAAAGTTCAAGCGATGGTTTTGGGCTGTAACGAATATTGGACTTTTGTTTGCCGTAGCATTTATTCATTGGCTGATGTTCCAAACGCTTTACAGGGTGGGGGCACTATGCCTTTACTGCATGCTGGTCTGGAGTTCTACGATCCCAGTTTTTTGGTACTTAACCCTATACAATTTCTCGGAAGGGAATATTAAAACACCGCTAAAGCTACAGCGATTTTTTGCTTTTATCCGCCGTCACCACGGCGATATTTTGCTGGTATGGTTTTTAGTTATAATTTTCTTAATCGGCAAAAGATTTTGGTATTACTGGAGCACGCTTTTATAGATCTTTAGATTTTTGACCGCTTTTATTACCTTTGGCGCCAAAAAATAAGCCGCGACCGCATACATAATCCCGGCAGCTACATCCAAAAAGTAATGTTCGCCCTCATAAATTACACCTATATAAATTAGAATTGGGTAGATAAGCGAAATTAACCCCCAGCGTTTGCCGTAAATTTTAAAGATAAATATAGAAAAAAGCGTAGCACAAGCGGAGTGCAACGACGGAATAGCGGCAACCGGATTAGGCGCGATCTTGTTATACAAACTCGGAAAATCCTGTATGCCAAGGGCCGCCCATACATGGCTGGAAACCCTAACAACATGCTCTATGTAATGATTGTCCGATGCCAACCACGGCGGCGCGGCAGGGAAAGCCAAGAATGTTAAATACCCGGCAAAAAATACTAGCAAATATGTCCACACCACTCGCCAATAATATTCGTCCTTAGTTTTCCAGACCAAAACCGCCAACCCAATCGGCAACACAAAAAACAACATATACGGAATATATAGCACAAAGTCATACCACTGCACTTGCCCGTGCCACAGCCAGTTTTGCAGCGTAGTTGTGGGCAATGTCCCCCCAAAAACAAACTTATCAAAATGCGGCGCAAGCAGGTAATCGACGTGTGTGTTCAGCTTATCGGCAATGCCGCGAAACGATTCATAAACAAGTATCAAAGCCACAAATGGTAATAGCCGTTTGAGCATTTCTAGTGCCTGACCAAAAATCATAAACACAAACACCAAAAAAACCAGAATTTTATCTGGGGTAGGAAAGCTGGGCTGGCGCGCGTAAGTAACCGCGGACATTAGTGTCCCCGCCAGACCGATCGCCTGGACCAGTTTCTTTCTACTCATTTCTTACTACTCATTAAACTACATTGTACCTCATAAAATAACCGATGATTTATAATCCGTACTATCAAATAAAATGTGCGATAGGTTATTTTATTTGATAGTTATTAGGTTTAGGTTGGAGTAATAATTCTCAGACTATTTTCAGCTAATCTGAGATAATTAAGAGTATGAGAATCTTAGTAATCGAAGACGAACACAAAATCGCCGGCGCCATCAAACAGGGGTTAACTCAGGAGCGCTACGCTGTTGATGTTGAATACGATGGCGACAGTGGTCTGGGCGCCGCACTAAGCCAACCGTACGATTTGCTAATTATTGACCGGATGATTCCTGGGTCTGTTGACGGCTTGGGTGTTTGCCGCGAAGTCCGCGCTAAAGGCCTGCATATGCCGATTCTGATTTTGACCGCCAAGGGCGAAGTTCGCGACCGTGTTACGGGTTTGGACGCCGGAGCGGATGATTACATGGTAAAGCCTTTTTCGTTCGAGGAGCTGCTCGCTAGAATTCGCGCCCTGCTGCGCCGCCCATCGGAAACCCAAAAGACAATTTTAAAAGTTGGCGACCTCACTCTAGATACAACATCGTATGAAGTCCGCCGCAGCGACAAAGACATCGCCTTAAGCGCCAAAGAATTTGCGCTACTCGAATACCTAATGCGTAACAGTGGACAAGTGCTTTCAAAAGACAAGATTATAAGCCATGTTTGGGATTTTGATGCCGACATATTGCCAAATACTATCGAAGTTTACATCGGTTACCTACGCGTAAAAATCGACCGCGCCTTCCGCGGCAAACCCAGCCTAATTCACACCAAACGCGGTTTTGGATACAAGATAGGCTAAGATGAGCACATGAACCGCGTAACAGAACTTTTTAGGTCGGCAGCCTTAAAGCTAATGGTCTGGTACTTGGCGATTATAATGATCTTGAGTATTGGGTGCAGCTTGGCCATTTACCGGTTATCTAGCGACGAACTAATCAGAAACACGCGGCGCCAGGTGTATTTTTTTAATGACGAACTTAGACCAACGGACTTTAATAACTTTTCGCAGCTGCGTCATAAACAGCTAGAGCACGGTTTGAGTCGATTAAGGAACGATCTTGTGTATTTTAACTTAGCCGTTTTGATAAGCGGCGGTGCGGTGAGTTACATGCTAGCTCGCAGGACACTACGCCCAATCGAGAATGCACTAGAAGCCCAAAGCCGCTTTACCGCTGACGCCAGCCACGAACTACGTACACCACTGGCCGTTATGAACTCCGAGATAGAAGTGGCCCTGCGAGATTCGAAGCTTACTAAGCGACAAGCCGTTGAACTACTAAAAAGCAACCTTGAAGAAGTGGGCAAACTAAAAGCCCTGTCCGATGGATTATTAACACTCGCCGCAGAGGATTCAAAGAATATACAGTTGTCTGCCGTTCCGATTAGCAACGTGCTAACCGAGGCTATTACCCGTAGCCAAAAAGTGGCGGACACAAAAAATATTAAAATTACAAAGTCCGGCAAAGATATCCAGGTCAACGGCGACCAACACAGCCTGGTCGAACTAATGAACATAATTTTAGACAACGCTATAAAATACAGCCCTAGCGGCAGCAAGATTAGCATAAAAACCACCCGCCAGAATAAATACGCTGTTATCACAGTTAGCGACCAAGGTCCGGGGATATCGGCTGACGATTTGCCAAATATTTTTGAGCGCTTTTACCGCGCAGACTCCTCCCGCTCGAAGAACAAAACAAATGGCTATGGGCTTGGGTTGGCAATCGCAAAGAAAATCGCCGAACTCCACGGAGGATTTATAAGCGTAAGCAGCACTCCTGCCAAAGGTTCGAGCTTTGAAATCCACCTGATACAATCATCCAAAAATAAAATGGCGAAGTTGTAGGCAACCTTTTTAGCAGGACAAAATTGGTTAAAACGCGTTATTTTGTTTTGGAATGGTTGTAACTGTATAATTAATCCTAAGTAATTATGGCTAAAAATATAAAACTGGACTTGCGCGGAAACTCGGAATCTCCAGGCTTGTCCAAAGGAGATGAGCGAGCAGTTTTATCTGATAGAAGAGTAGTCATAGCTACATCGACAGCAGAAAAACTGGTTGATCGCTCATTTGGTGAGCCTGGAGGTTTCAAGGATTTTGCGTAAGTCCAATAATAACCAGCCGAAGGCTTTCGATGTTCATAGAACTCTGCCCAGTCACCAGCAAATGCCGGGTCACAAACTACCAGGCGACCCGCCAACCCCAGTAAGACCAAGTCACCGAATACCCGAGCCAGAGCAGGAACCCAAAAAGAAAAAGCACTTTAGTTTTAAACGCGCCATAGCCGTTCTACTACTGCTAATTCTTATACCGTTGTTAATAATTGGAGTATGGGATGCCCGAAATGTTACGAGCGCTAGCCGCAAAATGTTTGGCTCGGCTAATCTATCCGACTTGATATTTAGTAATGATTTGAAGGGTTCCGAACGAGGCAGAGTGAATGTCCTGCTGGTAGGATACTCGGTAGATGACCCAGGCCACCCGGCTGCAACTTTAACCGATTCAATACTACTTCTTAGCATGAACACGACCAACCATACCGGCTATATGCTAAGCATTCCGCGCGATTTATACATTAATATTCCAGGCCAGGGTTACGCTAAAATCAACGAAGCTTTCCAAGACGGCAATCAGTCGAATTTTAGCGAAACCGGCTATCCGGCGGGCGGGGTAGGACTGCTAGAAAAGACGATTTCCGATAAATTCCAGACACCTATCGATTACTACATGGTTATAAATTATTCTGCCGTTAGAGATATGGTCAATGCTCTAGGTGGCGTTACGGTTAACATTCAAAGTCCAGATCCGGACGGCTTGTACGATCCCAATATTAGTTCGGTAGACGGCGGACCGCTACGGCTATCTAACGGTCCGCAAACGTTGAACGGGCAAACTGCACTAAATCTTACCAGAGCAAGGGGCGACCCGTGTTTTTGCGGCGAAACCGGCTACGGCTTCCCCCGCAGTGATTTTGATCGAACCGAACACCAACGCCAGGTTTTTGTTGCCATAAAAGACAAAGCTGCAAACTGGAAGCTAATTGCCGATCCTCGCAAAAACGCTAAACTATTTAACGCCGCGGCCGACAACATAAAAACCGACTTAACACTTGGCGACGTCCGTCCGCTCTACCAACTATTTAGCGGCATCCCAAGTAACAGCCTGCAATCGCTTAGCCTAAACAGCTTAGATAAAGTAAACTTACTCAAAAGCTACGGCACCTCAAGCGGCCAATCAGCGTTAATCCCAGCAGCCGGCCTAAACAACTACAGCCAGATAGTATCTGCTCTCAAGCAGTACAATAATTAAAAGTTTATTATGCGGTGTAATCGGTGACTGTGGCTGGTAATTTCCTATGTGCTATAACTAAAATAAACGATGCAACAGACAGATATATAAGCCCCGTGGTGCAGGCTCTGACCATATTGGCGTCCGTGCTCACTACAAGATAGGTACCGCTAAGTAGAGTTGAGCCGACTAGGATATAAGCTGCTAGGAATTTCGACCTAGTTGGGAAAAATGCTAGGTAAGTGGAATAAACAAGGCTAGACAGGGCAATCACAATATGCGTAAGCAAAATCATTTAAATATAAGTATAGCAGGTTACGGCAGGAATGAATCGATGGATATTATGACGCTAAAACTCATTAATACTACTAGCGAAAACAAGAACATTTTGCGCGCCCATTTTGCGTCTTGCTTAGTACTTCTGGTGCCGATAAAGAACCAGGCGATTGATAACACGAGCATAGAAACTAAATAAATATATCCTGTGTAGCCCCATACGGTTAACAGGCTTGCTGCGGCTGCAAAAGCGACAATATAGACCATTATTTGTAACTCTGCCGACCTCATGCTCTTTTTGACGGGCAAGACCGGCAGACCGGCTTTTTTGTAATCCCCGTAACGATACATTGCGATTGCATAAAAATGCGGCATTTGCCAACAGGTTAAAATCATAAAAAGCAAAAAAGCAGCCATATCAAAATGATTGGTTACCGCCACATAGCCAGCAACAGGCGGTGCAGCGCCAGATATACTGCCAACCAGAGTTCCGTGAACCGACTTCCTTTTAGCATAACCGTAAACAACCACGTAAAAAACGAATGACACTAAACCTATACAAGCTGTTAGAAGGTTAACGAATAAAACTAACACTAAAATGCCGGTAATTCCAAGAATCGCACCGTAAGTTAGCGCAACCCCAACCAATATATTGCCTGCGGCAAACGACCGTTTTTTGGTCCGGGCCATTAATTTATCTATATCTCGGTCAATGTAGTTATTGAACACGCAAGCAGATGCGATAACTAGTGATATTCCCATAAGCACCGCTAGTAACAGCCACCAATTAACTACGCCCATCGAAGCCAAAAAGAATCCACCCGCTGCGGTCACTAAATTCCCTTTAATTATTCCGGGTTTAGTTAGCCGATAATACTTTTTTACGGATTTTATGGTTTGTATCCTTCGTCTTTAATTATAAATTGGTCGGTGCCTGGGGTTATTTGTTCGTGATGATAATTTAGACTATTCATAATCCATAGCGACCCTAGAACTAGAATCAAAACTACCAGCGCGGCGAAGGCCAGTACGGTTAGGTTCCAACGATAATTTGATCCGCGCTCAAGATGTAGGAAGAAAATAAGCTGGACGAATAGCTGCACGATTGCCAACGTAATTATGGCCGCAATCAGTGCATTGCCAAAAATCAAATGCTTAGAAACAAGAAAGTAAGCGGCAAAAGTAAGTTCAAGCGAATAGATAAAGCCCAAAATATAGGAGGCTAGTGTACTCTTTCCGGCTTCGTTCATTGGGCTGCTCCCATCAAGTAGACAATTGTGAATATAAATATCCAAACAATATCCAGGAAGTGCCAGAATAAGCTAAACATGGTTAACTTTCTGATAATAGAACGTGATAAGCCGCGACGCCTGATCTGCGCCATTAATGTTCCGAGCCAGATCAGGCCGGCTGTAATGTGCAATCCGTGTGTTCCAACAAGCGTAAAGAACGACGACAAAAAAGCGTTTTGGCGCCAGCTATTGCCCTCGGCAGCTAAATGTCGGAACTCTTTAAGTTCAAGTGTTAAAAAGGCCGCGCCAAGTAAAAACGTAATTCCAAGCGCAATCATTAACCGCTTTTTATTGCCGGCTCGAGCAGCCAGCATGCCAAGCCCGCAAACAAAACTGCTGGTCAAAAGTATTAGAGTCTCTGCCAAAACGAATGGCAGGCTAAACAGCTCGGCTCCGGACGGACCACCGAAGGTATTGTTCCTGAGCACGGCATAGGTGGCGAACAGCGTAGCAAACAAAACACAGTCGGTCATTATATAGACCCAAAAGCCAAAAACCGTCTTCTCGTCTGCCACGCCAGCCGATTGAATATTCGACACAGCAGTATGTTTAACCGGCTTCTTGGCTTGATTCTTGATTCTTGATTCTTGATTCACCGCCGCGCCTCCATTCTAGCCAGCTCCGCCGCAGTAATCCGGTATTCGCTGTCCTCGTTAAAAGTTCGAACAATAATGCAGGCGATAATTCCTATCAGACCCATAGTCGGTAAAATATAAATGTGCCAAACTAGCCCAAAACCACACAAAAACGCCAGGCTGGCGATCACTAAAGGGAAGGGTGTGTTTTTAGGAATAAAAATATCTCTATAAACAGGTTTGGGCAAGGATTTTGTAGATCGTTTCATTTCCCAAAAAGCGTCGCGTTCACTAACGGCCGGCAAGGTCGCAAAATTATACACCGGGGCGGGGGATTTGGTGGACCACTCTAACGTGCGGCCGTTCCACGGATCACCGGTTGTGTCCAAATTATCTTTGCGCTTCCAAATACTATAGACAAGTTGCAGTACCATAAATCCAACACCGGCGAGTATAACCGCCACGCCAACACCGGCAACTATAAACAAGCCCTGCCAGCCAAGCGACGCGTCGTAATGATCCAGTCGCCTGGTAGCGCCCATTAACCCCAAAATATAAAGCGGGACAAAAGCCAAAATAAAACCAATCAGCCAGCACCAAAAAGCGTATCGCCCCAAACGTTCGTTTAGCATAAAGCCGAATATTTTAGGAAACCAGTAAGTCAGTCCGGCAAAATACCCAAATACCACTCCGCCAATAATCATGGTATGAAAATGCGCTACTAAAAACAGGCTGTTATGGACCTGGAAGTCGATTGCTGGCACAGCCATCATCACCCCGGCTACTCCGCCGATCGTGAACGTAACAACAAAGCCCAAAAACCACATCATCGGAGTGGTTAGCAAAATTCGGCCACGGTGCATAGTGAACAACCAGTTAAACACTTTAACACCCGTGGGTACGGCGATCACCATAGTCATCACGCCAAAAAACGAATTTACATTAGAACCAGCGCCCATAGTAAAGAAATGGTGCAGCCAAACTACGAATGACAGGAACGTGATTGCGCCAAGGGCGATAACCATCGATTTATAGCCAAATAAACGTTTGCGCGAAAATGTCGCCACGATTTCGGAAAATATTCCAAAAGCTGGCAAGATTAGAATATAAACTTCTGGATGACCCCAGGCCCAAATTAGATTTACATACATCATCGGATTGCCGCCGCCCAGCGACGTAAAAAAGTGCATCCCAAGCGAACGGTCTAGTGCCAGCATGGCAAGCGTGGCGGTTAAAATTGGGAAAGCAAAAATTACCAAAACCATGCTGCAAAGCACACTCCAGCAAAACATTGGCATCTTCATAAGTGTCATACCCACCCGGCGCATTCGCAGAATAGTTACAGTAAAATTCACTCCAGATAGCAAGCTGCCAATTCCAGCAATCTGCAAGGCCCAAATCCAATAATCCACGCCGACTCCCGGGCTATAGCTTAGTTCCGACAGCGGCGGATAAGCCAGCCAACCAGCGGCCGAAAACTCCCCTACAGCCAGCGACAGATTAACTAGCACCATCCCGGCAGTGAACAGCCAAAAGCTGGTAGCATTCAAAAAGGGAAAGGCAACATCGCGAGCGCCAATTTGCAGCGGCGTTACAAGGTTAATAATGCCAAACATCAAACCCATAGCCACAAAAAAGATCATGATCGTACCGTGTGCGCTAAATACTTGCTGAAAGTGATCGGAAGACAAAAATCCATGCGAAGCCCCAGAAGACAACGCCTGCTGAGCGCGCATCATTGCCGCATCGCCCAGCCCGCGCACCAACATAACTAGCGCCACAATTATATACATCACACCGATTTTTTTAGGATCAACGGTTGTTAGCCACTCTTTATAAAGCCAGGTCCAGCGCTTTTTATAGGTCAATAATCCTATAACCAACAGTCCAGTAAGGATCATGCTGGCCACGCCAAAATTAACGACTATGTCATGCTTAAATGCGTCGAGAGTTAATCGGCCCAACATCTAATTTTCTTCCCCTGAATGAGTGTGTCCGCCAGGTCCCATATATTTCGACATAACCTGATTATACAGTCCCGGCTCGGCAGGCGAGTAATTTGCGGGGCGGTTGTTTTCGCTCGGCGCAGCGAGCTGGTTGTAACCGTATGAATCCAGTGGATTGAAGGTACCTTTTACAGATTGCACCCAGTTATCAAATTCGGTCTCGCTGCTGGCTACTGCGTTAAACTTCATTCCAGCAAAACCTTTGCCACTAATATTGGCGGATGAACCCTTGTAGCTCCCCGCCTCGCTTGCCATTAAGTGCAGGTGAGTAGACATGCCGCTCATGGCGTAAATTTGACCTCCCAGTTGCGGAATCCAAAACGAATTCATTGGCGCATCGGAAGTTATCTCAAAATCTACAGGAGTATCAACGGGTATCTGAGCATAATTCACCGTAGCGATCCCTTGCTGCGGGTAAATAAACAGCCACTTCCATTGCAGCGCGATCACCTGAATGGTCAGCGGTTTTTTGTTTGAATCTAGCGATTTAAACGGATCTAGCTGATGCGAACTCTGAAAAGTAATGACCGACAATATTAAAATCAGCACACCCGGCACGCCCCACCACACAAATTCAAGCAGTCTATTGCCGTCCAGATCGGGACTGTATTTGGCTTTCTTGTTTGCGCCTTCGCGGTATTTTAGGGTAATGTAGGCGGTCAGAGCAAAAACCGGCACCACCACCACAGCACTAAGCACCGCGGCGATCATCATCAGGTGACGCTCTTTGCTGGCAATTAAACCTTTAGGCTGCAGAACATCAATAGAATGACCATGAAGCAGTATATTAATTAAAAGGAATATATTCAAGATCACCAAGCCAAAAATTAACAGTTTGCTTTTTGTTGATCTCATCTTATAAACCAGTATAGCGCGGATCGCTTGGCCAAGCGATAGACATTAGAGTTTTAAACTACTGACGCTGAGGTTGACAAAGGTTGATGTAAAAATTATATTACTAAGCATAAGCATAATCACAGGCAATTAGTGCCAGTCGCTTAAAATCATTTTAAATAAGGAGCCAGCATGGCAACTATCAACAAAAACACCGTCAAAAGCTTTTATGCATTGGCGCTTGCTCGCATTAGTTTAGGGTTCATATTTTTATGGGCGTTTTTTGACAAAGCATTCGGACTTGGATTTTCGACCTGTCGCGATGCGATGAGCGGCGTAGTTCATAGCGGTTGCTCGCAGGCTTGGATTAACGGCGGATCACCAACCAGTGGATTTTTAGGGCATGCAACAAAAGGCCCGCTAGCTGACTTTTACCAAAACCTGGCTGGACACGCTTGGGTAGATTGGCTATTTATGGCAGGTTTATTATTCATCGGCGTTAGTTTATTGCTTGGAATATTCGTAAGATTAGCAACCTCCGCCGGAATGCTAATGGTGGTGTTAATGTGGAGCGCAGCCCTTTGGCCCGCAAATAACCCAATACTAGACGAGCATATTGTCTACCTATTCATATTCGCAGCTATCAACATGGCTAACTCCCAGCAAAAATGGGGCTACGCCGACTACTGGAAAACCACCGAATTAGTCAAAAACAACCCCATTCTAGAGTAAAGTCCACAGGGGAAGAACCACGCGTTTGAGTGCAGTTTGGTTCAAAAACGAGCACCGTAAGCGAGGCGTACTTGGATGGTACGGTGAAGTGCTCAAGCACAGTTTTTGGATCAAAATGAGCCAAACCCGTGGTTCGGTATTTAGAATTTTTGGCGGATGTGGGACATTGTGTAGTCCCAGGTTGCGTCGGTCTTTTTGTGCGGGTTAAAGATGTTGTGCGGATCAAAGATCTTTTTAGTCTGACGGAAATAGCCAGTAACTTCTTTGCCATACATTGTTTCTAGCCACGGGCCGCGGATCATTCCATCGTTATGTTCGCCGCTCAAGCTGCCGCCGTAGCTCAAGACCAGCTCGTTAACTTCTTTCATTGCTGGCAAAAGTTTGGCGCGCTCCGCCGGGTCTTCTATTTTCATCAGTGGAATTACATGAAAGTTGCCGTCGCCCACATGCCCGGCGATCGTGGCCAATAAACCGTATTTTTTGATTATTGCCCGCAGTTTAGGCAAAAATTCCGGCAGGTACTGCGGCGGAACCACCAGGTCGTCGATAAACGGCGCGGTGTGTTTGTCTTTGACTTTTTTGCGCAGCAGATTAAAGCTTTCGCGGCGCATTACCCGGAACTTCCAGGCTTTGGCTTCGGTGTTATCTTCTTCCGTAGCCTCTAATTTAAACGGTTTTAGAGCGAGTTTCATGTCGTGCACTTTGGCAGCAACTTCCTCGTGCGTTTCGCCATTAAACTCAATCAACAAAACCATTTTTGGCATACCGCGCAGCAGCAAAAACGCGTCTGGTATCAGATCCAATCCCAGTTTGATAAACTTTTTCCAGCCCAAAGTTTTGCGGAAAAAAGGAAAGAATTTGATAGAAAAGTTGAGAGTATAGTTATCGAACGCCTCAAACGTGGCCGGTTTTTTGGCTAGCACGGCGTTAATGACCTCGCCCAAATTATCGATATTGCGCATAAATGCAACCAACACGCCAGAGTGCGGCTTGTCCTGAATTAACCGAAAGTTAATGTCGCTGACCAGCCCTAGTGTTCCTTGAGCGCCGACGAAAAGTTTGGTCAGATCAAACACACCACTCTGCTGATCCCACACATCCCACAGATTGTAGCCGGTAGAATTTTTGCTAACATGGGGTTTAGCGGCTTTGATTTTGTCGTAGTTGCCGTCTAGTAGAATAAACATTTGGCGGTAAAGTTCGCCTTCAAAACCATTCAGTTTTTGTTTGTCTTCCAACTCGGCTTTGGTGAGCGGTTTGAGTTCGTATGATTTGCCGTCGGCAAGTACGACATCTAGTTTTGTAACAAAGTTTTCGGTTTTGCCATATTGCAGCGATTTTTCGCCGCCGGAGTTGTTACTAACCATTCCGCCAACGCTGGCTAGTTCGCGGCTGGCAGGAAAACTGGGCAGCAACGCACGATCGTGTTTGAGCGTTTCGGCCTCAAAATCACGGTACAGAACTCCGGGTTGGGTGCGAGCGGAATTACTGGTAACCTCTTCGATATTGCTAAAGTAGCGGCGAAAGTCCACCAAGATCGATTCCGTGATAGAACCACCGCTCATGCATGTTCCGGCGCTGCGGGCAGTCAAAGATAATTCTGGGATTTTAGAACGCAGTGCATTAACCGTACTCACCAAAATCCGCAGATCCTGAGTGTTTTTAGGAAAAACCACTACTTGCGGGCGAAGTTCAAACAAAGACGCATCGTGGCTGTATGCGGCCAGAACATCGTCGCTGGTATCTATATCACCAACGAAATTACTAGCTTTAAGGTTGTTGCTAAATTGCTCCATTACTCTAAAGCTTAAGGCAAGTTTAGGTATAAACGCAAGTTTGCTATACTAATTTTATGCGGGAGAGCATTAAACGACCACAGGTACGAACTTGGCTAGCTGTCGTGGGCGCCATTAGCCTAACGTTGGGCGCGTGCTACGCCATGGTCCAGCAATCCAATCGGTTAACTGCCGATGATTTACCGCTCTCTACTTCTCAGACAGTTCAAAAAGCATTGGCCGGTGGTGCTGATCCTAACGACGTTGTGCCTTCTGGCAAGATTGATCTTTCCAGTGATTCAAATGTTTTTGTAATTATTACCGACAGCTCTAAACATATTCTAGCCAGTTCGGCGAACTTAAATGGCAAATCGCCATTGCCACCGTCCGGAGTATTTGATTATACAAACGCGCACAGCACCGACCATTTTACCTGGCAGCCAGCCAAAAATGTCCGGCTAGCAACCAGAGTTGTTACTTATAAAAACGCTAACTCTAGCGGTTATATAATTACCGGCCAGTCGCTCAAACAGGCAGAAGACCGCATTTCTACTTTTGGCATACTCGCTACAGTGACTTGGATAGCGGCAGTGGCGTGGGCATCAGCCTTCATACTCTGGCCTATCCCGATTGCGACCTCAAAGAAAACAAAATAGATTTGGTTCTAGGATTCTGGGCTGTTGTCTAACAAAAAGACCGATCTTAGTTCTCTACGACCACTGTTGTCGATACTCACACTATAACCAACAAGATCTTCACCGTTTAGTATTTGCAGGGCATTCCATACTGCATTCGGCGGAATACCCAGATCCAGAGTAAGTTTGTCCATCGGATCCGTTTTAGGGCAAAGTTGTCCATCTATATTTCGCAGTAAGCTATGCAGCATGACTGCTGCTACTGCCGGATCATCCGCTGGATTGTTAGGGGTTTTGTGGCGTTCCATTCGCTCCATCATGCGTAACCTTGATTAATGTTACTTATTATAATATAATGTAAGTACATCTGCAACTACGGATTCTCTGTACGATTACAGAAGCCCTTAATCCTTACGTCTGGACTGGAGTCAAATGGACAAAAAGAAGAACAGTTGGAACGAGGCGGCCCGATTCTTCTTTGGGTCGTGGAGGCGCAGCCTGATAACGATTGCCGCGCTCGTCTTCTGGGCAGCCATCGGCATCTACGCGATGTTCTTCAGTACAGACGGACATAAGATCACCGTCTTGATGCTCAGGGACGTGGCGATGCTCGAGACGAGCATGCTTTCGATCATGATGTCATTGATCGCGCATTCGGTAAAGAACCCGACGCCACTCACTATAGCCTTGGTGATCTATCCGATGATCCTGTTGCTGTTCTGTCTGTCCCTTCTGCTGGTCTACTGGGTGGCCTTTGGCCGCTCACCGACCGGCAAGAAGCATTAGGAGTAGGGAAGGGGGCGCCTGGGCCGGGTATGAGCTGCTCGCAAAACGAGCACCAACCCGCCCAGGCAACGGCCTGGCTTTAGTATTTACTAGGATACGGTAGCCAGGCCTTTTTCATGCGATAATAAAGTAAATGAGTGATAATTTTCAAGAGGAACTGGCCAAGCTAAACGAGCAGCAGAGGCTAGCCGTACAAACACTCGACGGCGCGGTGCTGGTAGTGGCCGGGCCGGGAACAGGTAAAACTCAGCTGCTAAGCATGCGTGTGGCCAATATTTTAAAATCCACCGACGCCCGCCCAAGCAATATTTTATGTCTAACTTTTACCAACAAAGCCGCGGTAAACATGAGCGAGCGCATTATCCGCCTAGCTGGCAGCGAGGGCGCCAAAATCGCCATCAGCACCTTCCATAGCTTTTCTGCCGAAATCATGAACACCTACCCGGATTACTTTTGGAATGCCGCATCTTTGAGTGTTGCACCGGAATCCGTACAGCTAGATATCATAGAATCCATTGTCGCCGAGCTGCCGCTGGACAACCCACTTGCAATGCAGTTCGCCGGACAATACACGCTGCTGGGCGATATTCAACGCTCGATCGGTCTAGCCAAAGATGCCGGATTAACGCCAGACAAACTACAAGTTATTTTAAGAGGCAATCTGGCTTATATTGACGAGGTGGAAGAGACTCTGTCAGAAATATTAGAACCCAGATTATCCGCGAAAAATTTAAAAGATTTGCAAGAGAAAGTAAGCAGCTTGCCAACGCAAGACATAGACAAATCCGTTTATCCACTGTTGTCGCTTTCTACGGTACTCACCGAAGGCCTAGCGGTAGCAATAGAAGCCGACGAACCAACCGGCAAAACCGCCAACACCGGCAATTGGAAAAAGCGTTGGGTCCAAACCGAGAACGGTAGCCGCGGCATGCACCGCGAACACCGAATCAACAACTGGTGGTTGGCGCTCGCCGATGTTTACGACGCCTACCGTAGCGCCCTGCACCAACGCGGCTTTTACGATTATGCCGATATGCTGGTAGAAGTAATTTCCCAGGTAGAGCAAAATCCCAACATGTTAGCGGATATTCAAGAACGGTTTAGTTACGTACTGATTGACGAGTTCCAGGACACAAATCCGGCGCAACTAAGATTAGCGCATCTGGTGGCTGACCACCAAAACACCGAGGGTAATCCCAACCTGATGGCTGTCGGTGATGATGACCAGTCGATCTTTAAATTTAATGGCGCGGTCAGTAACAACATGCTTGGCTTTAGACGAACCTACAAACAGGCCAAAACAATTATCCTGACTAAAAATTACCGGTCCACGCAAAAAATATTGGATGCTGCAAAAAATATTATTGAACAAGCGCAGTCCAGACTAGTTAACAGCGCGCCCGATCTAAACAAAAACTTGATTGCCGTTAGCCCGCCCAATAACCCTGGCGAAGTTAAGGCGGTTGCCTACAAATCGCGCGAACTCCAACTAAGCGAAGTTGCTCGCCAGATTCAATCCAGCTACAACCCGGACATGGAAACGGTAATACTAGCTCGCGGCCATGACAGTCTGATTAGAATGGCAGGAATCCTGCAGCACCTTGATGTGCCGGTGCGCTACGAACAAGCCAGCAACATTTTGGATCACGAAATTGTCAAGCAAACTTATCTGATCGCGCAGCTTCTGCTAGCAATTATTGGCGGTGACCGGACATTGTCCGACTCGCTTATCCACCAGATCATTCGAGCGCCGCACTGGGGAATAAAACCGCGCGTGCTATGGGACTTGGCGGTAAACAACTACCCAAACAAAAATTGGTTGGAATCGCTATTAAACAGCGGCGATAGCCAGCTTGAATCAATAGGCGAATGGTTCGTGGACTTAGCGGCCGCCTGCGGCGATCAGCCACTAGCTGTGACTATCGAACAAATTCTTGGCCTGCGACCAGTAGGGGATTTTACTTCTCCGATCAAAGATTTTTACACTAGCGGCCAGGGCAAAGATACAAACAGTTATTTTCACGCACTGTCGGCGATTCAACTACTGCGCTCACTTGTGCACGAATTCGGAAAATCTAGCAAACCAACGCTGCAAGAACTGGTGCGATTTATAGAAATTAACCGCCAAAATAACAAGATTATTGCCGACGAATCGCCATTTGTAACCGGCGACCACGCCGTTCGACTGCTGACCGTACATAAAGCCAAAGGTCTAGAGTTCGACCAAGTTTACATAATCGACGCAACCGAAGATAATTGGCAGCCCCGCAAAAGTCGCCGCTCGCCGCCCTCTAATTTGCCGCTGCAGCCAGCGGGCGATGATTTTGACGATTATGTTCGGCTAATGTACGTGGCGCTCACCAGAGCTAAATCCGGCGTTAATATTAGCAGTTATTACCAAGATCATGCCGGCAAAGACGTTGCGGTTAGTTCGATAATCCAAAGTGCGCTCAAAGTAGAAAAGATAGCCGAAAATGATAAATCCAAACTAATCGAGGTATTAGAGGAAAACCTAACTTGGCCGGCGCTATCTGGCGGGGAAGAGAAAGAAATTCTGAAAGCGCGGCTTGATACCTATAATTTGAGTGTTACGCATTTACTAAATTTTTTGGATCTTGCGCATGGTGGGCCCGAACATTTTAAGCAGCGCAACTTACTGCATTTGCCAGAAGCAAAATCGGCCAGCCTTGGCTATGGCACGGCAATGCACGCCGCTCTAGAAACAGCCCAAAAACTCACTGGCAAAAATTCATTCACCCTAGAGGCAGTTAATAATTCATTCAAAAAGTCGTTATTAGAGCAGCAGCTTCCAGAGATGGAGGTAGAACGATTAATGCCCAAGGGCGAGCGGACTCTAAAACGATTGTTTAACGATTTTAAACTCGATCTGCAAGAGAGTAGCCTAGCGGAATACAAAATTAACAATGCCCGTCTGGGTGCGGCCCGAATACGAGGAAAAATAGACAGGCTAGACATGTCAGACGACACCCTTAATATTGTGGATTACAAAACCGGGAACCCGCTTGCTAGCTTTGATACAAGAGATAAAACCAAAATGCTAAAAGCGCACAACCATAAAACCCAGCTGATTTTTTACGCGCTGCTAGCAAGTCAGCAGTCAAGCTTATCCAGATATTCAAAAGTTCAAGGTCAGATGGTCTACTTACAGGCAGAAAAACAGTCAGATTTAATACGCTCATACTCGCCTACACCGGATGACACTAGCCGACTGCAAAAATTAATAGAAGCGGTTTGGCAAAAAATTATCAACTATGATTTGCCCGACGTATCCAGCTACGACCACGACATAAACGGCGTCCTAAAATTTGAACAAGACCTTATTGACGGTCGCATATAAATAGGACTTTGGCACCTTTCCGAGCGACAATGGGCGAACGCGCCGCACTCGATGGAGCAGCACTAGAACTCATAGCTAATTATCATAAAATCGGCGATCGCCGATTTTATGATAATTTATCGATATCTAGCTTGGAAGGAAGCGAAGTCCTATATGTATAAGAAAACCGCCGGGGTTAAACCGGCGGCCATCTTTTTAGAATCTTTATTTAACTAGCGTTTCTTGCTAGCAGCAGCGCCGAACAAGTAGTTGTAAACTACGCAACCGACCATTCCGCCAACCAGTGGGCCAAGCACGTATGCTGTACCCCAGCTGCGAGCGCCTAATGCGATAGCAGGGTTGATGTAGCCAACAGATGCAACTGCGGCGATCATAATACCGGCAAAGATCGAAGCGCCCATTACTAACGCTGATTGCAAGGCGTCGAAGCCACGGTTGATCGCAGCCATAAAGCCCATTGCAAGAACCATTGTTCCAACGGCTTCAGCTAGCCAAACGCGTGTGCTAAAAGTTGGATTTTTTGCCATTAAAGGCTTGTTGACCAGGTATTGAACCAATTGCCAAGCAGCTACGCCACCAAGCATTTGAGCAGCAATGTAGCTTATTGCGCGCAACGTACCGATCTTGCGGGCAACCCACATACCAAAAGTAATAGCCGGGTTAACATGCGCACCGCTCACACCGCCAAAGATCATTACAATCGCAGCTAGCGCTAGCGCTAAACTTGTAGCCACAAAATAAGATACCGCTGTGGTTTCGGTAAGAACAATCGCAACGGCGACCAGGAGACCTGTGCCCAGAAATTCTGATACCACTGGTGCAACTTTAGTTTTGTTGATGATACACATTAAATATTAACACTCCTATTGGTTAATACTGATGCTTACTATAATAGGCATTTCGCAAAATGCAAGCCCACAAAGTGGTGTAAAATTGTCTGCGAAAAATCGGACCTGCGAATCATCTTGCTGATATACTTTATAGACTACAAGGGGAATCATTATGGACTCATCTGATATTAAAGTAATTGTGTACTCCGCACCCTGGTGCGCTTTTTGCAAAATGACCAAAGACTATCTTAATAAGCTTGGTGTAAATTTTACAGAGGTGGATGTCGAACAGGACCGGCAAGCCGCGCTAGATCTAGTGCAAAAAACCGGCCAGGCCGGTATTCCGGTCATAGAAATCGGCGAACGAATAATTATAGGGTTTGACCGCCCAACAATCGATACGGTATTAAAAGAATACGGGTTGGTCTAAATGGCATTCGAGGACTACCAGACAAAGGACTCAGTTGTGGTTGTTTACACTGGTGAGGGCAAAGGCAAAACCAGCGCAAGCGTTGGGCTAATGGCCAGAGCACTCGGCAGCGGCTGGCGGGTAGCATTCGTGCAATTTATTAAACATTGGAACGTGGGCGAGCATGATTTTATCCACCAAATCCAGCCAATTTATGGCGACAAACTAATGTTCTTTAAGGGTGGCATGGGGTTTTATGACGCGGGCGATTTAAGCGCTAGGGATGTTACACCAGCTCAGCACAAACAGGCCGCCAAACAAACTTTTGACGTCGCGCTTAGGGCCGCAACGAGCGGTAAGTACGATCTGGTAATCTGCGACGAAATTAACAACGCCGTAGAGCACAAGCTAATTCCAAAAACTAGTATTAAAACCCTTGTCACTAAACGTCATAAAGGTACCAGCCTGTGTCTAACTGGTCGTGATTTTCCGCAAGAATACTTGCCACTAACCGATATCGCCACCGACATGACCAAGCTCCGCCACCATTTTGACGATAAATACCTAGCCAACAAAGGCATCGATTTTTAGGGGAAGTGTACAGGTTACAGTCAAAATAGTAACTAGGAATCAGAAATTAGCAATTAGGGTAAGGAAGTTGCTAGTTGCTAGTTGCTAGTTGCTAGTTGCTAGTTGCTAGTTGCTAGTTGCTAGTTGC
>CAZUXR010000006.1:0-41132 GCA_964624785.1 uncultured Candidatus Saccharibacteria bacterium | reverse complement strand
CCGGCCTCTGTTAAAACGTTCGGGTGGATCATACCGCAACCGCCAAGCTCTATCCAGCCACTGTAACTGCACACACCGCACCCTTTTTTATCGCAAAACGGGCAGCTGGCCGCAAATTCAAAACTAGGTTCGGTGAACGGGAAATAGTAAGGTTGAGTTTTTATTTCTATGTCGCGCTGATAGTAGCTAACAAGCCAGGCTTTTATGGTCGCTATCAGATGGCCGGCGTGTATCCCTTTGTTTACATAAACTCCTTCCAGCTGGTAAAAAGTATGTTCGTGCCGGGCGTCTAAATCCTCGTTCCTAAAAACGCGGCCGGGAATTACTACGCCAATAGCCTGGCCTTTTTCTAGATTGCTTTTGTATTTTTTAAGGACACGGTTTTGCATAGTGCTGGTATGAGCTGGGGCGATTAGACCCTCCTGCGTTATGAATGTGTCGTAGTCGTCGCGTGCCGGGTGGTCTTTAGGGAAATTCAAAGCTGTAAACATATGGTAATCGTCGTCCAGTTGACGCGACTCTACGGCATCAAATCCCATGCGGTAAAAAATATCGAGCGTCAGTTCTAGTTCGCTAGTTAGCGGATGCTTGCTGCCGGATTCTGCTGGCAGTAACTGTGGGCGATCTTGCGGACTAATATTTACATCGAATGGAGCAGTAACATCGATCGGTTTTTGGTTGATGGGTTTTGGTTGATGGGTTTCTACCATAACCATAAGTTCATGCTTTAATGCGTTTAGTTCCTTGCCGAAGGTTGGACGCTTATCCGCTGGCAAAGTTTTTAGATGTTCGTACAAAGCCAGTAATTCCGGCGCGCGCAAAATAGCCCGCGGATCTTCCAGCGCCTTCATCTTTTCATGCAGTAGTTTGGCCGCCTTAGCAACTTCGACGCTTTTATAAATCATTGATAATAATTATAACAGATTGAACCTTGCCTCGCCTTAAGTAAATACTCTGCGAATAAAATGAGCGATAGGTTATTTTATTTGATAAAAACTGCAGCAAAGCCAAAGATATAAAATCAACCGCTTAAGGTATACTTTTATCATGAGTGAATCACCTACGAGCGAGCTATTCGAAGAGGCTAAAAGAGTATTGCAAACTAACGACCGCGGGCTGTGGACGGTGCCAGCTAGCGACCTTTATCCTCACCAATGGCTGTGGGACAGCTGTTTTAGCGCAATTGGACTACGGCATCTGAATGTGGAAAGGGCCAAAACGGAACTGACCAGCTTGCTGCGCGGCCAGTGGAGTAATGGAATGCTGCCAAATATTATTTTTGTCAGCCACCGCAAACACAGGCGCGAACTGGAACTTTGGCGCAGTTACCTAAGCCCTTTTTCGCCCGAAGATGTCGCCACAAGCGGCGTCACCCAACCCCCACTGCTGGCTGAAGCCGTAGTACGGGTCGGACAAAAAATGAAACCCACCGCCCGCCGCAGTTTTTACTCGCAGATGTACCCACATTTAGTTGATTATCATGAATGGCTTTACCGCGACCGTGATCCACATAAAGAAGGCTTGATATTACTCCTGCACCCCGTTGAATCGGGGATGGATAATTCGCCCCCATGGATTAGCGAACTGCGCAAACACACTATGCCTTGGTGGATCGCAGCCATCGAGAAACTACATTTGGACACACTTGTGAATATGGTTCGCTCCGACACTCGCCATGTACCAATTGAGCAGCGTGCTAGCAATGTAGAAGCTATCGCAAGCTGGGCCGCTCTGCGCCGATTGCGGCGTAAAGCATATAATAGCGAGGCCCTACTGGGTCGTTCGCTTTTTGCGGTCGAAGATCTGGCGTTCAACTGTATACTAATCCGCGCTAACGAATGCCTGGCTAGTATTGCTAAAAGTATTAAAAAAGAATTGCCAGATTGGCTGCAAGAGTCGGCGGCGCGAACCAGCAGTGCACTAGATCAGCTTTGGGACGAATCCGAAGGACAATACTTTAGTCGCAGCTTTGTCAGCCATAAGCTAATAGAGGAGCCAACCATCTCCACTCTATTGCCGCTTTATGCCGGAAATATTAGCAAAGAACGTGCGCAGCGTTTGGTGGAACTTCTTAAAAAATCTAAATATTTTGGCACCGCTTGGCCCGTACCCAGTGTTCCAGTTAATTCTCCCGACTTTAACGCAATCAAATACTGGCAGGGGCCAACTTGGGTGAACATGAACTGGCTAATAATCGAAGGTTTAAAAAGATATGGCTATGAAAAAGAGGCCGTAACCCTAAAAGACCGCACACTGGAAATGGTCGCCCGTAGCGGCTGTGCCGAATATTTTAATTCGCAAACCGGCGATCCACTGGGTGCCACCAACTTTTCCTGGACCGCCGCCCTAACAATCGACCTACTAGAATCTAATTAGATGAGTTACTCACACGAACACGGCCACTACCATCTACTGCGCATGAAAGAAATGGGGCGTATTTACTGGTGTCATAGTGTTGGAACGCTCGGGCTTTCGCTTGCAGCGATTTTTGTTCCTATATTCTTACTAAAAAACGGACTTTCATTTGCTCAAATTTTAATATTCTTGCTCTTGCAGCAAGTTTTTGCAGGACTTTTACAGTATCCGGCCAGTCGAATTCTAGGCTACATATCCCCGCATTATATGCTAGCTATCGGCAATGTTTGTTCGGCGATATTCTTTGGATTGTTGAATACTTTGAACTCGAGACATTGGTCGCTAGCTTTAGTGGCATTTGTTTGGGCATTGGATAGGTCTGTCTACTGGACCGCTTTTCATTATATTTTTGGCACGGCGCGCAAGCATGAGCAAGGAGGTCGTCAGGTCGCTGGAATTAACGCACTAGTTATGATTGCTACGACAATTGCCCCAGCGCTTGGAGGCATAGTGGCTTCGCTATTTGGAATCAGCTACACCTACGTAGCAGCCATACTTTTACTAGGTGTTGCACTCCTGCCAGTACTGAGTTCGGCGAGTGTGGTTCCGACCGTTAAACTACAAATGTCGCGGCACAATATATGGGATATGCGTCGTGATGCGATCGCAAATATGTTTGAAGGGATGGTTATATCGTCCGAAGTAAGCATTTGGCCACTACTTATTTTTACTGTAGTTAGTTCGTATAGTGGTGTCGGCATATTAAGTTCCGTGATTGTCTTTAGTAGTGTTATCCTAACTCTTTATGTTGGGCGAAAAGAAGAAACTCGAGGCGAAAAACACTACATAAAAGAAGGTCTAGCTACGTACAGTTTCACTAGTCTGGGGCGTGCAATTGCACAAACTAGCTCTCAAATTTTTGGGCTAAATTTGCTTGGCGGCATCGGCCGGTCGCTTTATGTAACACCTTTTATGAACCGGTATTATAAAAATAGCGACGGGGATTTTAGGCTAGGATACATTACTGTCATGGAGACTTCGTTTGCAATTGGTGCAGCAATATACATAGCAGCACTCCTGGGATTAGCCGCAGTACTGCCTATGAATGTTGTCTTGTCATCAGGTCTTGTTATTGCAGCCTTGTCAGTGCTCGGCGTTCGATACATTCGATCATAAGATTTACTAGTCTTCGTCTAGGTTGGGGCGATCCAGTAGGACCGGGTCGATTCCGGGGCTGGTGTCGGCAATTTTTACTATATCTTTGTCGATTTTTTTGAGTTCTTTATGAGCGTTATTAAAGTGATTTACACTAGTGCCTAGGCTGCCGCCCAGTTTTTGCATTAACTGCTCGTGAGTACTAAGGTGCCGACTAAGTTCGCCAACACGTATTATGATTTCTTTGGCTTGCTCCCCGATTTCCATCGATCTTAAACCTTGAGCCACGGCCTGGAGGTATGCCAACATTGTTGTAGGACTTACAATAATAACTTTGCGGGCTTGATAGGCGTATTCGATTAGGTTGCGTGACGAGGTTTTGCTAACGCCGACCTTATTAATTAGCAGGTCGTAATAAATCGCTTCGCTTGGAATAAACATAAAGGCAAAATCCGTTGTTCCCTCTTTTGGTCGGATATATTTGGCTGTTTCGTCAATGCGCTTTTTTACATCGGCCTTAAACATTGTCACCAGGCTCTCGCGTTTATCTTTGTCGTTTTCTTCTATGAGTCGGTTGTAATTTTCTAGGCTAAATTTAGAATCTACGGGGATAATTTTTTTGTCTAAGAAAATCGCGGCATCTACTGCTTCGCCGTTTTTAAATGCGTACTGCATCTGGAATATTCCAGGCGGCAGAACGTTTTCTAGTACGGATTCCAGATAGATTTCGCCTATTCCACCGCGCTGTTTTGGGTTTTGTAGGACGTTTTGCAAAGTTTTTAGCTCGCTTGCAATGTCGCCTACGCTTTTGTTGGTCTTATCTAGCTCCGTAAGTTTTTCGGTCACGTCACGGATAATTTTAGAGCTCGCGTCAAACTGCACTGCCATTTGTTTATTGCTAGCCCCCAGCTGTTCAGTCAGCTGCTTTTGTAGCCCGTCTTTAAGCTGGTTCATGGATTTAGCTAGCTCGCTCATATCAGCCTTAAGCAGCATTGTACTATCGGTGTTGGCAGGGCGCGTACTCTTCCACAAAAGCAATCCCAGCAGAACAGCCACTAAAGTCCCCAACAAAATAACGGCAATTATCATGTATATATTGTAACAGGGTTAATCAGGCGAAGCGGGTTATTAAAAAGATGAAGGCGGCGCCCAGGACGGTTAGAACGATTGTCGTACGGGACGAGTCTTTGCTATGAGCTTGGGGCAAGATATCACTAGCTCCAATGTAGAGTAAGAATCCGGCAAAGAATCCTAAGTAAAGAGCCAGTCCGCTGGGGGGCAAGCTAAATAGCAGCGTAGATGTCGCGCCTAATACTGGCGCGAACGCGTCAACCATTAGCAGTTTAAAGGCCTGGCGGCGAGTGTTTTTGTGCCTTAGCATTAGGATCACAGTGTTAAGCCCGTCCGTAAAATCGTGGGCGATAACGGCAATAGCTACGGCTATTCCAACTGAGTTGCTAACCTGGAACCCCAGACCAATTCCTACACCGTCCAAAAAACTATGGCCGGATAGCGCAAGAGCGCTCGCCATTCCCACATGCGGATGAGTATGTTTGTCGTATTGTCCTTCGTGCGCATGGTGCAGCAAGATAGTTTTTTCTAAGATATGAAATAGTAGGAAGCCAACAACCAAAGCGATCATGGATCTTGTTATGTCTAGGTGATTCGCGCTGCTTATATCGGCAATTTCCGGTAGCAAATCAAATGCCACCACCCCCAGCAGAACGCCGGCCGTGTAACCCATTATGCGACTAATCCATTTTTGATTTTTTAGCGCCGTTAGCCCGCCCAACAATGTGGATACAAAAGTTGCAGCTGATAATAATATTGGTAACATGCTTTAAAATTTACAGTTCAATTTAATTATTTGCAAATTTGTCGCAATTTAGTTTAAAATTGAAACATGAACGAAGATACGCTCAAAGCGATTCTTAAAAAACACGGAGCCAGCTTAACGAAAAGCCGGTTAATTATTTTTGACTTACTGATCGGATCACCTCCGCAAAGCATGCAAAAACTCACCCGCCGCGCTGCCGGTAGGGTAGATCGCGCCACGATTTACCGAACGATAGAATTGTTTGATGACGCCGGAATAACACACCGCTTAAACATTGGCTGGAAGTATAAAATTGAACTTAGCGATGTGTTTTTAGCTCACCACCATCACTTTCATTGCACCAACTGCAACCAAACATTCAACCTGCCCGCCAACCCCATGCTAGAAACAATGATAGACACGATTGCGGCAAAAAGCGGCTACGCGCCCCGTGGCCATCAGCTAGAAACTTACGGCCTCTGCCCTGCCTGCCAAAAAACCTAACTTTTTCTAAATACTGTGATGTGATACTTCGCCAAACTCCGCTCCACTAAATCGGGCATTAGTAGCCCGGGAATAGCATTGTATGTAACTTCTTTAGACATGATCTTTGTAACTGCTTTTGCAAGTTTAGGGTAATGAAAGAATTTATAAGCAAGTCTTTCAAATCTTCTTAGAGTAGGGAGTATGAATTCAGAAACATCCTCGTCCGACTCAAGCGCCAACTCAGCCGCCTTTGCTTTATTTACAACTTCAGGGTAGTCTTCAAATTTGCTTACAGCCATACCAATTTCGGTCAATTTGCAGGCAAGAAGATCATTTTTTGCCAAAGCATCTCGCTTGCCCTCGATATAGCCATCGAAGACGATAAATACCCCCCCCCGTTTTTAGAACTCTTCTTAATTCCGAAAAGACTGTTAATTTATCTTCGCTATAGCAAAGTGCTTCAATTACAAATGCAATATCCACGCTATCGGCCTCGTAGGTACTTAGATCGTGATAATCCCCATTAATAGGGTGGTAATTTATTAGTTTTTTAGATTTTTTTAGCGCGAAGTCGAGCTGCCCCTGGGATAATTCAATACCTTCAAATCTTACCTGAGGATGCTTTTTAGCCAAATAAGCAGAAGTTGCGCCTCTGCCGGTTGCTAGTTCTAATACGACCCTTGCATCGGTTTTTAGAATATACTTTTCTACAAGCCTAGCTGCTTCCAGCAAATCATCGTTTTTGTATATCCCGTCTCGACTTATACCCATATACATTCTGTCAGAGAAGGTGTGGAATAAAGAATAGGCCAATTTGTTAGCCTTGTAATATTTTTGTATGTATTTTTTGTCAGGTTTAACGGATAGCAATTCGTTAATATTGAATACTTTTTCGATAATATTCAGTTTTTGTTTTATGTCCGAACTTGTCACTATTGATTACTCTTAGGCGGCGGTTATGGCTTCGCGGGCGTCGATTTTTTGATTTCTTACTACCAGTAATGCTACTACCGCGGCGATACTGGCCAGCAACACTCCAACTAATAGTCCGTCGTGATAACCATTTACTTGCGCTTGTAAGGGGGCGGTATGAGTAGCAATGTCGGCCTTGAACGTAGAAGCGTAAACCGCCGCTAAAATAGCCAACCCCAATGCGCCGCCAACTTGTTGGCTAGTGTTAAGCACGCCAGAGGCAATTCCAGAAAAGTGTTTAGGCACACCGGTTGTAGCTACTAAAGTCATAGATACAAAACTCAGCCCCATGCCCAGCGCGCAGGTGGCAAGGCCTGGGAAAACATCGTGCAAATATGTGCCTTCAACCCGCATATGGCTAAGTATCCATAAACCGGTAGCAAGCACAACTGGCCCAGCCACAAGCGGAGGCTTGAAACCGATCTTGTTAACCAAATTAGAAACTATACCCGAAGTTATCCCAATAATAAACGTCACCGGCAAGAAGCAAAGACCGGTTTTTACGGGCGAAAACCCCAAAACCGTTTGCATATAAAGAGTTATAAAGAAGAACATCGAAAATAACGTGCAAGCAATTGCCAGCGCCGTTAGATTACCGCCAAGCACGTTGCGAATTCTGAATAAACTTAAGGGCAGCATGGGCTGCTTGGTGCGCCTTTCGTTAAGCAAAAAGCCAATCAGCAGCGCGATACCCGCCAGAATAAAGCCAATCACCGTCATAGAATCCCAGCCTTTTTGTGGAGCCTTGGACAAACCATAAACAATTGACATCAACCCGGATGTAGCTAGTGCCGCACCAGGCAAGTCCAACCTAATCTTTTTGTTTTCTTCGCCAATATGGCGGGGTAACAACCTGGAAGCAGCCAGCACAACGCCAACTCCAACCGGCACATTAACAAAGAAGTTCCAACGCCAGTTAAGGTACTGGGTCAAAATGCCGCCAAGCAAAACGCCCGCCGCCGCACCGCCGGCAGCCACCGCCGCCCAAACGCCCATGGCTTTATTGCGGTCTTTACCTTCTTTAAACTCTGTCAAAACGATTGATAACGCCGCCGGCGACATAATTGCCGCGGCCAGGCCCTGAATTGCTCGCAAAATAATTAACTGAGAGTCGGTTTGAGCAAGACCGCATGCCAAAGAAGCTACAGCGAATGCCGCAATCGCTCCCATAAAAATTTTACGGCGGCCATACAGATCGGCCATCCGTCCGCCAAGCAGCAAAAAGCCACCAAAGGTAAGCGTGTAAGCTGTTACTACCCACTGCAAATTACTTGGAGCAAAGTGCAGGTCGCGAGCAATGGAAGGCAACGCTACATTAACAATCGCGACGTCCAAAACAACCATAAACTGAGCCAGCGCCATCAACGCCAAAATCACCCACTTATTTTCCGCGTGCTTAGAAAGTTCCTTTTTTGCTTTGGCCACTTGCGCCCCTCCTTATTTACTACCAATATACCATATCCAAATTTTCATACCCAAAAATACTTTGCATAAGTCGTGCAAGGTCCGTCCTTTCACAAAAATCATGGTTTTGAGGTGTTGTTTGCGACCAAAAACCCACGCTGCTAGGACGGACCTCATGCAATGGAAGTTTGGTATACTTAAATGATAGATGGTTAACAAACAAAAAATATTGATTTTGGGGGGCGGGTTCGGTGGTATCAAAACTGCTCTGGAACTATCCGGCAACCCGGGTTTTGACGTGACTCTTCTATCCGACCAGCCAAACTTTCGCTACTACCCGATGCTTTATCAAACCGCCACCGGCAAAAACCGTGGCGCTTCTTCCATCCCCTTAGATGAAATTTTTGCAAACAAGAATATCCAATTGGTAAATTCAATAGCCGCAACAGTTGATCGCAACCTTAAAATAGTTGTGGATTCAGGCGGCAAATCACACGCCTACGACATATTGATTGTGGCGCTTGGGGTTGTGACTAACTTCTTTGGAATAAAAGGTTTAGAAGAATACGCTTACGGAATAAAAACTCTGGAACAAGCCGCTTCTTTGCGCGATCATATTCACAAACAATTAATGGATGATCAAAAGCCGGATATTAATTACGTTGTTATCGGTGGCGGCCCAACTGGAGTAGAGTTAGCTGGTGCTTTGCCCGGATTTATCCGCCACATTATGAAAAGTCACAAAATGACCGAACGCGACATACACGTAGATCTGGTAGAAGCAGCTCCAAGACTAATGCCGCGTATGCCGGAAAATTATTCCAAAAAAATTCAAGATCGCTTGAGTAAACTGGGCGTTACTTTGTATTTGAATCAAACTGTCCAGGCAGAAACGGCCAACGCACTAGTGGTTAGTGGGCATGCAATAGACAGCCACACGGTGATTTGGACCGCCGGGGTTACTAATCACCCATTCTTGAAAGACAATAATTTTAAGCTAAACGACCACGGCAAGGCACTCGTAAATGAGTTTTTGCAAGCCGAAGATAACATTTATGTAATCGGTGACAATGCCGACACGATGTACTCCGGAATGGCGCAAACGGCTTTGTTTGATAGCAAATTCGTAGCTGGAAACCTAAAACTTGTAGCGAACGGTCGAAAACCATGGACATACACACCAAAAAAACCTGTTTACGTAACTCCCGTTGGCCCGCAGTGGGCGGCCGTATTATGGGGCAAAGTTCAAATGTATGGTCTTTTAGGTTGGGCCATTCATAGGGCCGCAGACTTTGCCGGATACAAGGATTATGAGCCATGGTGGCGTGCCGCAAAACTATGGGAAGTATCCGACAACGCCGAAAAAACTTGTGACATTTGCGGATAGAATAATGAGGACCATCACTCAACTATGGCGCAAGTTACTTCAACCGGTCGATAACTTTCTTAACCATATAACATCTTACAGATTAGTTCTTTATTTTCTTTACGCAATTGTTGGTTGGGCTATTATCGCCGCAAGCTTTAACCAGCTACATATTAAGCCGCAAAGCATATTATTGTCGGTCGGATTTTTAATTGCTGTGTGCCGCGGCGTTGATATTATTCTATCCAAGTTTTTAGATATTCCGCGAAATAAAGAATCAGACCTTATTACCGCGCTTATTTTAGCCTTAATTATAACACCAGCCGCTTCTTCTAACGATTTTGTAGTTCTGACAATTTCCGGAGCAGCCGCTATGGCCAGCAAATACATTTTAGTAATTAACAAATGGCATATATTTAACCCAGCCGCATTCGGCGCAGTGGTTGTAGGAATGGGCTTACATCATTACGCCAGCTGGTGGGTTGGAACAACGATTTTAACTCCAGTTGTGGTTGCTGGTGGATTGCTGGTATCGCGCAAAATGAAACGCTACACTATGACCGGTGTATTTTTTGGACTTACTTTTATAGTCTTTTGGGTATTAGAATCTGGGATAAATGTTCATAATACCTGGCTGCTACTAACCGCTTCGCCTCTTTTATTCTTTGCGTTCGTGATGCTGCTAGAGCCGCTCACTAGCCCGCGCAAACGCAGCAAATATATCGTGTACTCGCTGTTTGTAGCTGTTTTGTATAGTTACACAAAGTTTGGAATAAGCCCCGAACAAGCATTGCTGCTCGGCAACATTCTAACTTATTTGATCGAGCCCAATCGCCGCATGCAACTTAAGTTTGTACGCAAAATCCGCGAGGCTAACGGTATCGAAAGTTTTGTGTTTAGGGGGAGTAACAGATTCAAATACCAAGCCGGGCAATATTTGGAATGGACTCTGGCGCAGCAAAACTCGGACAAGCGGGGCAACCGCCGCTATTTAACTCTATCTTCTTCGCCCACAGAAAAAGAACTAATGTTCACCGTACGATTGCCCAAACCAGAAAGTGCTTTTAAACAACGCCTGGAATCACTAAAGCCCGGTGATTTTATATTAGGCGCACAATTATCCGGAGAATTTATATTGCCAGAAGATGAGTCTCAAAAACTAGCGTTTCTAGCGGGCGGAATAGGCGTTACGCCCTACCGCAGCATAATTAAGTACTTGGTGGATACCGGACAAAAGCGCGACATCAAACTGCTTTACGCGGCAAATTCGGCCGAAGAAATCGCATTCAAAAATTTGTTTTCTAAAGCTAAAGAAATCGGCGTAAATTCTTTTTATGTTGCGGGCAAGGACGAGCGAATAGATGCTAAGTTTATTAAATCCTCTGTCCCAGACTTTACCAAGCGGATGTTTTACGTATCAGGCCCGTACGGTTTTGTGCATGCTATGCGCGGCGAGCTAGAATCTTTAAACGTCCCTTCATCTCAAATCAAAACAGACTACTTTCCCGGGTATAGCTAGAAGTTAGACGATAGATTATGGAATTTAGAATTCTTTAGTTGCTAGAATCTTCCCATCTTTATCAACCGCGAGGGCTTTGTAGGATTTTTTGTTACTAATCAACTCCAGCTTGCCAGCGGCGAAGGCTGCGGTTGCTAGGATATCGGCTTGGATTATATCCGGACCGATTACACTTAGACTCAAAAACATACTTGCCGGCTTGCCCGTTTTTGGATTAATTATATGAGCGCCGCGTTCATAAGTTCCACTGGTTGCTACGGCAAAATTTTTGCCTTCAATTTGTTCGATTATTGCTCCACCATTAGAAGGATCCTGGATTCCAACCGCCCAAATCTTATCGCTGTTGCTGGCCGCCAGGACATCGCCGCCCGCGCCAATACAAAAAGTATCAACTCCTTTATCACGCAGTAGCTCGCTCGCCTGAGCGGTCGCCCAGGCTTTAACGTAGCCATTCGTGTCTAGGGTTCCAGAATGATAAGCAGAAAAATATCCATCTGTTTCTTGTTCCGCCTTTTTGCAAGCATGGATAACATGTTGCATTTCGGAGCTCAATTTATTGTTGTCGATCCCTCCCCCGTTCAAGCGAGACAATTCGCTGTCGGGCTTGTATGGGCTGAATCGGTCATCGATGCTTTTGAATTTATCAAAAACAGCCTTAAAGATACCCTCTTCAGAACAGTTTGGGATATCTAGGCTTATGGGCATTCCCATAATAAAAGATGTTCGTCTCATGAGCTATGCTCGTATGTCGACCATCGCCGTGCCGGCAGCTTTATCTAGGGCAGCCTGCAACGATTCCTGATAGCCATAAGTGGTGCTGGTAGCCCCACTCACAAAATCTATCTTGGAACTTTGGGCAGCCAAAGTATTTTGCTTAAGTAACGGCTTTGCTGTGTTGGTTATGTCGATTGAGCGCTGCTCGTCGTGCGGCATTTGCAAGAACTGTACATCACTAATTTTGCCGCCGCTTACCACAACGCTAATTTGAACCGTTCCATAAAGCGTATCTGCCGTACTGCCCTGGTAAGTCCCGTCTTTGTAGGATTTGCCTGTTTGCGGGGAGCTTGGGCTAGTTTGAGCAATAGGTGCTGCAGATGGAGCGGCAGTTATGGTTTTTTGTTGCTTGGCATAGAGCCCTAAAGATCCCAGGATCGCCACCGCGAATATTATAACGATTGTTTTTTTCATAGTTTCTACAGTCTATTATACCCAATCTAAGTTTTCCCTGAGAATAAATATTGTTACCTATTTTTGCAATTTTTGGTTTGACTTTTTTGCTAGTAAGTGATATATATTGACTTTTTGTTGAGCCGTGAAAGCTGTTCCAATCAGTCGACCCTTGACAAGCAGGACGGCCTTAGTTGGTCGGATATAGATAAAACCCCCTGAAGTTCCTCGCCCGAATGAGGAGAAAGGACTTGCGAATGCTGCCAGTGCCTTACCACAAGAAGCAAGCTACACTGCCAGAAGAGCTGGAGGCCACTGACCACATCGAGCACATGCGGGTCGGTGACTCCGGGTACATGGTGCCCTGGGGTATGTGGATCGACAAGTCACGTCAGTGCTGGCTCCACCCGCAGTACACCGTCACGCCCACCCGCTTCGGCACCTCTACGATGCGTGTCGAACGACACGAAGATGGCTACCACGTGTGGCCGCCGGCGGGCGAGACGTGGGACCCCAAAAATCAGCCGAGCTATTGCAGCCCGGCTGACACCCGCTACATCCCGGTGGCGGAGCTCCGCCTCTAGGCTCGAGAGCGCCAGCCGCAATCACTGCGGCTGGCGCAGAGTCCAGTTACTCTACGAATATCTATACCCTGCTTGTCATATTCGCTCTGTGAATATGTATTTACACTGATGAGTCCTAAAAAACGAAAGCGAAGCGCAGTAACTAGCAACCAGGAATTAGCAATTAGGGTTGGGCAGTTCCTAGTTCCTACGCTTGGATGCGGTTAAAGCGATTTACCGCAAACATTATGCTGGCTACAAGAGTAATACCAATAGCTATTAGATCGGTGCCAATCCCAAAGTGAGTTTGGTTTATTAATGTGTAGCGCAAAGCATCTACCCCGTAGCTAACCGGGTTGATGGCGGCTAGAATTTTTAATGCTTCTGGCGCGTTATTTAGCGGGTAAAGCGAACTAGACAAAAAGAACATCGGGAAAACTAAGAAGTTGTTTATTCCCTGAAAGCCCTGAAAATCCTCTACCATACTGGCTATGCCCGCCCCAAAGCTGGTTAATGCCAACGAAAGGGCAATCATTATAAGAAGAGCCGCCGGAATCATAAACCAATTATGCGGCCTAAAGCCTAAGCCAAACGAAATTACTAGCACAATAACACCTTGCAAAAGTGCGATCGTGGCGCCGCCCAGCGCACTGCCCAGCAAGATTCTAAGCCGCGAAACCGGTGCGACCAGCAGTTCCATCAAAAAGCCGAAGCGCTTGTCGAACAAAATCTGAATTCCCCAAAACACACCAGAAAACAAAATTGTCTGAGTAATTATGCCTGGGACCAAAAACTGCAAGTAATTACCCTGCCCGGCTCGCTCAAAAACCGCGCCCAACCCGTAACCAAGTGCCAGCAAAAATAAAAGCGGTTGGCCAATTACGCCAAAAATCCGCGATGGAATCCGGATAAACCGGCGGATTTGCCTAAGCCAGAGCGCGTAAATAATTAACATAAAATTACCTTAAATTCTTGTTTCTCATGCTGCTTCGCATGTTTAGTCCGTTGTTGGACAGGCTGGTTTCGTCGCGCAGACCCTTGCCGGTTAGCTGCAAATAAGCTTGTTCCAAACTTTTAGTCTTAGTTTGCTTTTTAAGCTGCGCAGCCGTACCGGTGGCGACAATAGAACCGTGGTCGATTATAGCAATGCGCTCGGCAACGGCTTCGGCCTCGTCCAAATAATGCGTTGTAAAAAATATTGTCATTCCGCGGTCACGGCTAAGCTTTTTAACGTAATCCCACATTATGTTGCGGGTTTGGGTATCTAGCCCAAGAGTTGGTTCGTCTAAAAACAGGACTTTGGGTTCGTGCAGCAAGCCGCGAGCAATTTCTAGCCGGCGGCGCATTCCGCCGGAAAAAGTTTTGATCATAGAATCTTTGCGGCTCCAAAGTTCAACCAGTTCCAACAACTCTTGAATACGTATTTTTTGCTGGGCGGCGCTTAGGCCATAAAGCGTGGCGTGCAACTGCATGTTTTCGTAGGCCGAAAGTTCTTCGTCCAAGCTAGGGTCCTGGAATACAATTCCAAAGCTTTTGCGAGCTTGCCCTTGCTGGCTTACCACGTCGTATCCCGCCAAAGTTAACTGGCCGTCTGTTGGCCGCAACATGGTGGTTAGCATTTTGATTGTGGTGCTTTTGCCGGCGCCGTTGGGACCAAGGAAAGCGAAAATCTCGCCCTTTTTAACATC
The DNA here is from genome assembly GCA_964624785.1 of uncultured Candidatus Saccharibacteria bacterium. Classification (GTDB taxonomy): domain Bacteria; phylum Patescibacteriota; class Saccharimonadia; order Saccharimonadales; family UBA10212; genus CAZUXR01. The sequence goes on along the minus strand of CAZUXR010000006.1, from coordinate 26,641 downwards.
AAAAGAAATATTGTTCACGGCTGTAATATCACCAAAACGCTTAACAACATTTTGGGCTTTTATAACACTTTCTTTCATCGAATATTCATTATGGACGATAAGATATTCGATTGTCAAAAATTCTGTTTAGCGACGATCTCTTCAATGGAGCTGCCGGGTTTGTAGATAATTAGGTTTTTGTTGTCTTTGCTCCAACTTTTTAGAATTGGGTCAAGAATGGACCAACTGGCTAAAACCTCGTCCCCACTAGCAAACAGGCTGTGGCTGCCACGCATGGCGTCGATTAAAACTTGTTCGTAAGCGTTTGGTAACTTGGCGAAATATTGATCGTAAGCAAATTTGAGCGGTAATTTTTGCAGGCTGTGATCGTAGCCCGGCTGCTTAACCCACAGATCTAGTTCTATGCCCTCATGCGGCTGAACCCGCAAAATTAGTCGGTTGGCCTGACTGTCATCAGTCTTTTTGAAGTGCACGCGGATTTCTGTGAGCCGTTCGTCCAAGCACTTGCCGGTAGCCAAACGGATTGGCACGCCGCGCCAGCGTGGGTTGGTGGATTCTATATCTAGGTAGGCGAAGGTATCGGCGTTGGAATTCACATTGCCAACCTCCCTGCGGTAGCCCTCGTACTGTCCATGCACGGCTTTTGTTGGATCAACCGGTTTAATAGAAGATAGAGCTGCCAGCCGCCGAGCGGGGAGTTCTTGAAACTCAAAAACGCCGCTGCACGGTTCCATGAGTACCAGCGCGGCCAGCTGCATAAGGTGACTTTGCACAAAATCGCGCAGCGTACCGGTTGATTCCCACAACTGCGTCCGGCCCTCTATGCCAATTTTTTCTGCAGAAAATATCTCTATTTTTTCTATGAACTTGCTATCCCAAACATTACGGAACAAGGCGTTACTGCCCAAAAAGACTGTAATATTTTGCGCCATTTCTTTAGCCAGATAATGATCGATGCGATAAATTTGCTGTTCGCTAAAGTATTTGGTGGTTTGCTGTATTAATTTTTTAGCAGAAGTTAAATCTACGCCAAACGGCTTTTCCATAAGCAGCTTGGCCCGCGGAGTGTTTAGCCCAATTTCGCCCAGTGCGTTAACGATGGGCAGCACGGCTTCGCTAGGAACGGCAAAATAAAAGATAATTTGCGGGCTGGATTCAAACTCTTTACTAAAATATGCCAGCCTATCTTTAAGCCGCTGGCTATCTTGCTTGTTTTGAAGATCGCCGCAAAAGGTTTCTGTATATTTAGCCAGGTATTTTTTGTTTTTGCCGAGTAGTTTTTTTGCGTTAATGGCTTGGCGCGACACACCAATAACTTTAAACTCCTCTGGTAGTTTTCCGGCGCGGGCAACAGTGGCCAATGCTGGAATTAAATACCTGTGCGACAAATCGCCGCTTACCCCAAAAATAACCAAAACTGTCGGAGGAATTTTACCCGCATTTTGCATACCTAGTTAGTATATCCCAAAAACTACTTGAAATTACGTTTTAAGGAGAGTAGTATCTCTTCCTTAGAGCCCAGTATTAATTATAAGAAAAGAATATTAATGTCAAATCCCGAGAAAATCACTCCGGAAGAAATTAACGCCGCCGTAAAATTCTACAAAGATCCTAAAAATTTTACAGGGTGGAGCCTAACCAGTAAAGGTGAGCGAATTTCAGATTGTATTGACCCACGTGATAAAGATATACCTAGAGTAAGACCTAAGGTCACCATTCAAACCCCCGGTGGAGCGGCAGGCGCTGGGCATGATTCAGCTCTTGTAGCCACTCTTGATAGTGGCGAGGTAGTACCAATCACTACCGGTATTGAGCATGCCAAAGAAGAAAGACCCTATACAGTACTGGATGCGCACCATGATTGCAGATTCATCCTAGGCTTCGAGCTGATCCTGCGTGAAGAAGCTGGTCCATCGACTTCTACTTTAGAATCCGTGGAGCGCTGGCAAAATGAACACAGGTTGACTTTTGTGATGCATAATCTAGGTCTTTTGTCTCTAGCTGCACGAGCACAACTAGACGATCGACTCAGTCAACCGGACCCAGATAACATAATCGATCTAGTCGACAACCTGTACCCAAACCATCACAACACTGCACACATGGAAGGACCAAATCGGGCGCGAGTTTACGGAGTAAGCCACCATCCAAACGTGGGGTTAGACAGAGCAAAAAAACGCAAACTTGGGGTACAGCTCTACAGCGACAGCCTAAGAGCAGCGCTTGATGATCTAACTAATAGCACCAGAGACGTACGTCGCGAACGAAGAGAACTGTTGGTTTCTGCCCTTATTTTACGTAGTGCAGCAACACGAACGGTGATCGGTGGACTACATGAAGATATGCGGTTTTTAGAAGTTAAACAAGGCAGAAGCGGATTGGTTACAGTAGAAACAGATATTAGCGGAAGAGAAATTAAAGAAGGATAAAATATGACACAGTACCAGCCAATAGATCTAAGAAAGCACAAAAGCGACATTTTGGTCGTGCATTGTGCGGACCCACGATTCCAGGCAGCTTATCGCCAAGTTATCGACGGGTTTGATAAGTTTTATGATCTTTTGGTGATGCCCGGCGCATCTAAAGCAATCGCTGACAATCAGCTGGTTGTGGACAATATAAAACTTTTGCACAGCCTGCACCATTTTGAGGCAATTCATATTTTGGATCACATTGAATGTGGAGCTTTTGGCAAAATAGACGACGAAATTGTCGACCACTCAAAATATTTGGACCTTGCAACTAAAAAACTAAATGAAACTCTGCCAGAAGTAAGTGTTACACCCCATCTGCTAGGCGAAAATCAAGAACTACTCAACTAATCTCAGAAGGCTGTTGAAACAGATTAGAAAGCCTGTTATAATAGCTGAAGATGGATCTTAAAACTAAGACTGTGAAAACGCAGCCTGCAAACGCCCAACGGGCTTTTTTTGTGAGCGCGCTTGATATGAGCTGGCAGCTGGCGATCGTAGTTTTAGTACCGGTGGTAGGTGGATTTGAACTAGACAAAAAACTTGGGACAACTCCTGCGCTAACAATGATTGGATTTGTGACTGCAATGGTCGGGATGTTTGTGGTGCTACGTAAAATTCTAAAACAATTTGACCCAGGAGAAAGCAGTAAATGAGTCTGGCGCTAGCAACTCTCTTTGCCGCTGCGGCGGATGACGGACCTGTTGTCCATATTGCTCCAGGCGGAATATTTCACATTGGTGGGCTAGCTATAACAAACTCTATTTTTTACGGCTGGATTAGCGCTGTGATTATGATCATCGGACTAACATTCCTAGCACGCAAAATTAGCGTAAAACCAAAAGGCGGCGCTGGTCAATTCCTGGAAGTAGGCGCCGAATTTATAACTAAAACCGTGGAATCCGGATTCGAAGACAAATCTCGCGCTAAAAAATACGTCCCTTACTTTGTTACGTTATTCTTCTTTTTGCTAATCAATAACTGGCTGGGCTTGCTGCCTGGCGTAGGCGAAGCCATAACTGTTCATGGCGTTCCACTACTTAGACCATCTACGGGTGATTTAAACGCTACACTGTCTGCCGGCATTGTAACTATGGTAGTCGTCTACTCTTCTTCTGTTCGCGAAGCAGGTGGCTTTGGTAAATATATCAACCATTTTTTTGTGGGCAGCCCAAAGAATCCTATGTATTTGGGAATTGGGATGTTAGAAATGTTTACCGACCTAACCCGCGTGCTTAGCTTGTCTCTTCGACTTTTCTTAAATGTCGCTATTGGCGAAATCGTGATAGCAGTATTTAGCTATCTTGGCCATGGGCTCGCTCCGCTAACCGCCCTGCCTTTCACGCTTATAGAATTATTTGTTGGCGCGCTGCAGGCTTACATTTTTGTAATTTTGGCTATTATGTATTTGGCAATTGCCGTCAATCACATTACGGCTCACTCGGACGAACACTTGACCGAAGAGGACCAACCTGAAACAATGAAGTTAACGACCGAGAGCGCATGAATATATTTAAGAGTTTTTTAAGTTCGCTTTTAAAATTTAAAAAAGTAATTAATAAGGAGTAAATAATTAAAATGATATATCTAGCAGAAGCAGTTAATACGGCTATTATCGGCAAGGGTCTAATGATCGCCGGCGGTTTTATTGGCCCGGGCATTGGCATTGGCCTAATTGGCGGCAGCTACTTGCAGGCCGTTGGGCGCAATCCAGAAGCAGCTAAATTTTTAGGGCAGGCTTTGGTGTTCGTGGCTATTGTGGAATTGTTTGCATTATTAGCCTTCGCGTCAATCTTCATCGTCAAATAGTAAAGATAACAAAGGAATAGATGATTAACTTTTTACCTGTAACTTTTTTTGGTGAATCTAGCTCTTCTGGTATAGGGGCGCTGGGTTTTGATAGCAAAGCTTTTTTGATCCAGCTAGTTACTTTTGGGTTAGTTTTTTTGGTGCTAAAGCGCTATGCATTTGGTCCGATTCTCAAAGTTCTAACCGAACGCCGCGAAACCATAGAGCAGGGAGTTAAACTTGGCGAGCAAATGCAAAAAGAAAAGGCCGAACTAGAGGCTAAAATTTCCAAAAGCCTGCACGAAGCCCGCGCCAATGCCGATAAGATCTTGGCTGATGCCAAGAGCCAAGCCCGCCAGACCATTCAAGGAGGCGAAGAATCGGCTCGCGCTAAAGCCGACAGTATTTTGGCAGAAGCTCGCGACGCCGCCAAACAAGAAATGACTCGGGCTCGCAAACAGCTAGAAAGCGAAGTGGTAGGTTTAATATCTGATGCTACCGAAGTTATAATTCAAGAAAAAGTTGACGCTAAAAAAGACGCGACCTTAATCGATAGAGCTTTGAAGGCTCAGGCATAATCTATGAGTAAAGTTCCCCGCAGCAATATTGCCAAAATTATTGGTGACCAAAGTCTAAAGACTACAAATTCTAAAACTTTGGCAACAAGTACTGCGGCTTATTTACTCGATACTGGGCGAGCAGGTGAACTATCTTCGATTCTGCGAGATGTTCAGCAGTACCGCGCTGGTAAAGGAGTTGTAGAGGTTACGGCAGTTAGCACTCATACACTTACTGACGCAACGCGCAAAGATATAGAAAAGCAAATTATCAAAATCTATCCCGATGTTAAGCAGATTATAATTAGTGAAAAAATTGACCCATATGTTCTAGGCGGTGTGCGGCTTGAATTAGCTAATCAGCAACTGGACCTAACTGCCCGTGCGAAATTGAACAAACTTAAAACGTTAACTGCATAAGTAAGAAGGAGCAATAAGTTGAGCGATCTATCCATTAAAGAGCTATCAAATGACATCCGATCAGCTATCGAAGAATTAAAGACTCGGCCCGAGATCGAAGAAACCGGCATTATAACTCGTGTAGGTGACGGCATTGCTTGGATTTATGGCTTGCGAAACGCTGGCTACAACGAGATGATCAACATCGAAGCCACTAATGGACAAACAGTTACGGCATTTGCCTTCAACTTGGGCGAAGACGAAATCGGTGCGGTACTACTGGGCGACGATACCCTCATTAAGGCTGGTGCCAAAGTTCGCCTGTCTGGCCAGGTCCTGGAAATCCCCGTTGGGCCCGAATTGGTCGGGCGCGTAGTCGATCCTATGGGCAGACCGCTAGATGGCAAAGAGCCTATAAAGTCCAAACATATGAGCCGCGTAGAACAAGTTGCCCCTGGTGTGCTTGACCGCAAAAGCGTGCACGAACCATTAATGACCGGCATCACCGCTATCGACGCCATGGTTCCTATTGGCCGCGGACAGCGCGAACTTATAATCGGCGACCGCCAAACCGGTAAAACCGCAATCGCTATAGACACTATGATCAACCAACACCGACAAAAAACTGGAGTTATTAACGTCTATGTCGCCATTGGGCAAAAACTCAGCAAGATCGCTCGCCTAGTTGAACGCCTAAAGCGCGAAGGAGTGATGGATCAGACTATTATTGTTGCTACGTCCCCCGCCGACCCTGCGGCGATGCTTTTTTTGGCTCCTTATGCCGGTGCCGCCATGGGCGAATACTTCCGTGACAATAAGCAACACGCGCTAATTATTTATGACGACCTAACCAAGCACGCTGCAGCTTACCGTCAGATGAGCTTGCTTTTGCGCCGTCCGCCAGGACGAGAAGCCTACCCGGGCGATGTCTTTTATCTGCATTCACGTTTACTGGAACGAGCCGCAAAATTATCCGACAAACTTGGTGCCGGTAGCTTAACCGCCCTGCCAATTATCGAAACTCAGGCCGGTGACATTAGCGCCTACATTCCAACCAACGTAATTTCTATAACCGATGGCCAAATATTTATGGAAACGAACCTGTTCTACCAAGGTATTCGCCCAGCTATTTCTGTTGGTCTCTCCGTGTCTCGTGTTGGTGGCGCGGCCCAAACAAAAGCCGTTAAAAGCGTGGCTAAATCCCTGCGAATTGACTTGGCTCAGTTCCGCGAATTAGCTGCATTCAGCCAGTTCTCTACCGATTTGGACGAAGAAACTCGCCAACGCATAGAACGCGGACAACGCTTAACCGAACTCCTTAAACAACCCCAGTACAGCCCGTACAGCGTTTGGCAAATGTATGCCTCGTTGCTTGCCGCCACCGAAGGCGCTTTTGACAAAATTCCTCTAGAAAAAATTAAACAAGCAGAAGAAGCATTGTTCAGTGAACTTAACAAAAATCACAAAAAATTAACAGATGCCATAAACACCGGCGGCGAACCTAGTGACGAACACCGTAAAACTGTTCTTGAAGTATCCCACGAAATCGCCAAAGCCTACGTAGCAAAACCAGCTAAAAAAGAAGTAGCTTAATGCGTCTCCTAAATTCCCAATTCCCAATTCCCAATTCTACGCTACCGGAGGTAGCGCGCCGTGGCTAATACGATAACCTTAAAACGACGGATTGGCAGCGTTAAAAACACGCGTCAAATTACTAAAGCTATGGAACTTGTAGCCGCTAGTAAAATGCGCCGCGCGCAAGATTACGCTACTCGCAGCCGTGCTTACCGTGAAGCCGCTTATGAACTCTTGGCTAAACTAAACTCAAATTCAGAGGTTGACCGCCACCCGCTATTTAAGCAGCGTGAGGTCAAAAATCGTCTTTATATTTTGGTTACATCCAACCGTGGCTTGGCTGGCGCATACGACTCCAACGCATTAAAACTACTAACCCAATCCCTAAAAACTGACCGTCAAGCCGATGTATCTAGCAGCATAATTACCATCGGCAAAAAGGGCGCGCAGTTTGCCCGCCGCGTCAGCGGTCTAGACCTAGTTGCCGTTTATAATCAACTGCCAGATCAACCTACCGCCAACGATATTCGCCCACTACTAAACACGGTTATCGACCAGTATAAATCTGCTGAGGTTGACGCTGTGGATATAATTTATACGCAGTTCAAATCTCAACTTACGCAAGTAGCAACCCAGCTAGATCTACTCCCAGCTCACACAGCAAATAACGATGCCAGTACAAAAATCGCTAGTACTCTTATGAATTTTGAGCCAGATGTAGAAACGGTTATTAACCAAACCGGAACTCGCCTAATAGAGGCGCAGCTGTGGCAGGCGATTCTAGAAAGCTACGCATCCGAACAATCTATGCGAATGCTAGCCATGAAGAACGCTACCGACAACGCATCTGATTTAATAGATGATCTAACATTAGAATTTAATACCGCCCGCCAATCGGCAATAACCCAAGAACTGGCCGAAATCAGCGGCGGCGTGGAGGCATTATCATCATGAGCATAGAAAATAGAGTCCCAGAAAATCCTAACGAAGACATATTCGCTGGTTATGATCCTACATCTTACAAAGATTTCTTATTTTTAGAAAGATTGATAGATACTGACCCGAACTTGACCGACGAGCAGCGCAAAACGCGTAAGCTAGAGCTAATGATTCATTTTAATGATGGCATATTCCAGCAGATAAAAGAAGGATTAAATGACTAGGAAAATAGGAGAATAATTAATGGCAACAGCAGAAAAAACTAAGACTAACACTGGTAAAATCACGCAGATCGTGGGCGTGGTTGTAGATATAGATTTTGCCGGCAGCGAACTGCCAGCGATTTATAACGCACTAAAAGCAGAGCTTGACGGCAAAGAATTGGTCATGGAAGTAGCCCAGCACTTGAGCGAATCGAGTGTACGAGCGATTTCGCTAGGTTCAACCGACGGCTTAGAACGCGGGGCAAAAGTAACCGACACTGGCGATGCAATCAGCGTACCGATCGGCGAAGCAACCCTTGGACGCATGTTCAACGTTATTGGCCAGCCAATCGATGGCAAAGATAATAACTTTAAAGAAACTTCACCGATTCATAAAAGCCCACCACCACTAGTTGACCAGTCTGGTCAGATCGAAATCCTAGAAACTGGAATTAAAGTAATCGACCTCATATGCCCCGTTACTAAAGGCGGTAAAGTTGGATTGTTCGGCGGTGCTGGCGTGGGCAAAACGGTTTTGATTACAGAGCTGATTAACAACATTGCAAAATTTCACAGCGGCTACAGCGTATTTGCCGGTGTGGGCGAACGTACTCGCGAAGGCAACGACTTGTACTACGAAATGGAAGAGTCCGGCGTGCTAGATAAAACTTCTTTGGTATTCGGTCAGATGAACGAACCGCCAGGCGCTCGTTTGCGCGTGGGCCTGTCAGGGCTAACTATTGCCGAGGGTTTCCGCGACCAAGGCAAAGACACTCTGCTGTTTATTGACAACATTTTCCGCTTTACCCAAGCTGGCGCCGAAGTTTCTGCCCTGCTTGGCCGTTTGCCCTCCGCTGTGGGTTACCAGCCAAACTTAGCCCAAGAAATGGGTGCTCTGCAAGAACGCATTACATCTACCAATAAGGGGTCGATTACTTCCGTACAAGCCGTTTACGTCCCGGCCGACGACTTAACCGACCCAGCTCCTGCTACAACATTTGCCCACCTGGACTCCACGATTGTGCTCAACCGCGCCCTAACCGAACTCGGCCTCTACCCAGCCGTTGACCCACTTGACTCTAACTCTACGATTCTGGATCCAGAAATTGTCGGCCAAGACCACTACGACGTTGCACGAGAAGTTCAAAGAGTATTGCAGCGCTACAAAGACCTGCAAGACATCATCGCAATCTTAGGTATGGAAGAACTGAGCGACGAGGACAAACAAACCGTGGCGCGCGCTCGCAAAATCCAGCGTTTTCTAACTCAACCCTTCCATGTAGCTGAGGTTTTTATCGGCAAACCCGGCAAATACGTACCCCTAAAAGACACGATTGCTGGCTTCCGCGAAATCCTAGACGGCAAGCACGACGACAAAAGCGAACACGCCTTCTACATGAAGGGCGACATTAGTGAAGTCAAAGAAGGCAAATAGCAGATGCTGCACCTCAAGCTGGTTACCCTTAGCGGAGTAAAGTTTGACGAAGATGTCGATGAAGTTTTACTGCCAACTATTGACGGTCAGATTGGCGTTTTAACAGATCATATGCCCCTTGTTAGCGTCGCCGCGGCTGGCGTAATCAGTATTCGCCGTAATCCGAAAGATGCTGACTACGCACGAGAGTTTTTTGCGATCACCGGTGGGGCTATCCAGGTGGAAAAGAATAATTTGACTGTTTTAGTAGACGAAGCTGACCATGCTGATGATATTAGCGAAGCAGAGGCAGAAGAAGCACATATGTTGGCTCAAAAAATGAAAGCAGAAGCCAAAGATCAGGTAAGTTTAGAACATGCTCAAAGCATGGTAGATCGTAGCGCCGTCCGTTTGCATGTTGCAGGTCTAAAACGTCGCCACCATCGCCGGCAGACGTAGGGATAAACCCCAAACTTTAAATCCGAATTTCTAAATTCTAAACAAATTCCAAATAACAAATTCCGGCTTCCCAAAAATCGCTCCCAGCTACTGAGAAAGTTTAAATATTGTAATTTAAAATTTGAGGCTTGTTTAGGGTTTAGAAATTCGGATTTCAAATTTAACGGCTATGTGCCGGGGTGGCTGTCTTGGCCCAGTTTTTCTAGCATTGCGGAAAGTTCAAATATACCAAGCGAGCTTGTATCTATTTCTTTTTGCAGTGCAATTATATAACCCTGGGCAATTCTCTTAATTTTTAGAGCATCTTCGCGCCAAAAATTATTAACTTCGTACGGTTTCTCTGTATTGAATATTCTGCTCATTATTTTTATAGAGCCAAAAAGCGGTCCAACGCTAGCGATCACATTCAATACGTCCTCTATGCGAAAGCTAGTTACCTCGGATGCTTGAAAAAATTTGCGTTTTGTAATGGTGATACTAGCTCTATCTACCGTGACTGTATCTGGAAAAAGCGTAATCGGGAATACTGTCCTTGCAGTAACAAGGATGTCGTGTGCCCCCTGAATAGCTTGGTTTAATTCCTGCCTGGGGTTTTCGGGCTGTTTAGCTTCTGGCTGCGAAGTAGGCGTAATCTGAGCGTCGGGCTCAAAGTCCGGACCTGGAGTTTGATAATTTGGCTTTGGAATAGGAATAGGAAACTTATGAACTAACCTCTGTCGTAACCTCTGCATGCGCCAAAAACGCCATGGATCCATAAAACCTCCTTCGAACCGAACTAGAACTAATTATATGGACTTTAGAAAATACCCCCTAAGCTAAAACCCGTTCAACTGATCATTAAGCTGTATAGAATCTGCATTATTGTCATCTGGATTTACCTGGTTTAGTGTGGCTTCTGCCTTAGTCAAATCAGAAGCTGAATCAATAGTTGGAGCCTCTGGCACTTTGTATACATTTGAGCCACTTTGCTGTGATGATACGCTGTCATTAGATTGATCTAGCGAGTTCTTTGCATTAAAGACTTTGTAACCGGCGAACCCGACTATGCCAACAATCACCAAGACCAAAAGCCCTTCTACTGCCGAAAAACCGTGTTGAGTATTACGCTTCATTATTGATCACCTCCTGCTGCTGGCTTAGCCGACTCTGTTTTGCCGTTTACAGATTTAACTCCAACTATTAGATTCTTTACTGCTGTTTTGTATTCTTTCAGTGCGGTTTGTTCCTTTTTTAGATTGGCCTGAAACGCAGAACCTGCTCCGTGTGGGTCGCTGCCGTCACATTTAAACTCAGCTTTGCTGGCTTTAACTTCTGCGACCGCTGTTTCTGCCGCAGCTTTTTTAGTATTAACGGCTGCCACTAGGTCATTGTAATTAGGAAGTGTGTTTCCCTTCTTGACATAAAAAGCCTCGACTCGCTCGGCGATTTTATTAAATACATTGATCTGTTTAGTGCCCCGGTCAGATATTCTTGCCATAGTTCCGTCGATTTGTTTTTCTTTATGTTGGCAAACTTTAAGCTTGGCTGTCTCTAGTTTCATAACTCTAGGCTTACTTACATCAGATTGCTCGTGCGCCTCAGCAACTTTACTTACTTCCTGGCTGTCATCCTCGGTTCCTTGAGTTTTCTCCATAGCTAGCGCAGGCGCGCTAAAACTAAGCCCAAACACCAGCGCCCCTAGAACAAGTGGTAACTTTGATAAGGATTTTTTCATATCTCTTTCCTGTTTAACTTTACGTTTAGACTAGCAATTCTAAGCTTAAGGCTTTTAGCCATGGTTAGTCAACTTTTTTAACCTGATGAATGGTCTATATTTGTTCGGTTGATGGTCGAATAATTATCAGTAGTAAAGCGGCAAGCACAAAAAACATCACGCAGTAGAAGGCCATATAGCCATAGAGTTCTATTCTAAAACTTTCGCCGTAATGCAGGTTAAAGTAACGCATTACAGACACAGAGTAAGCTGCAGTAGACAGTGTAGTCGCCGCCAACAGCGTGCTGCGACTGCGCATAACAGCAGAAACAACTATCGGCACCGCGAACATCGCTACGGCTTTGCTGGCCAGCCCACGCTCCCAGTACACATTCATGGACGCAAACCCAATATCAGCTAGCACTAGTCCCAATACTAAGCTTTCGTAAACTGTGTTATTAGAAAATTTCATACGAGCCATATACCAAAGAACTGTGTTGATAGCCAACAATCCACCTGCCAACGTCCAACGGCTAGCGATAGCACTATGAGCAAGCAAATTCCACGAGTCAAAAATAACTATCGACGCCATGTAGGCGGCAATCAAAACAAAATGCACCCTTGTTACGCGTAATGCGGCAACTTGTATCCAGCTTGGCGATTGTGTTTTTTTAGCCATGATTATCTATAGCCAATTCAAACATAACCATAATACAAGAGTCAACCATAATCGCTTGGTACAATATAACGATTATTAAAAGGCTGGCCTAGGTAGCCGCATTAAGTAAAGCGTGTAAATATAGCCCCACGCTTGACCACCAGCCGCTAAAACTGATTATTGTGCTCAGAATAATGAGATTTTGCCAGAGACTCGGCAATTCCGCATCTGGTTTGCCGATTTTTTCGTTAGCTATGAGCTTTGGGCTAATCACTAGTGTTAAAAAGCTGCCGTTTAAGATTAAAATAGCGAAAATATACCAGATCCAAGTTAAATCAACTCCAGCAGCAGAAGACAACGCATAGCCACTGCCCACAAGCAGACTACCTAGCCAAATCAAGGGCATAGTTACTTTATGAGTTCTTACGGCAGCAGCTCGCCAGTACGCCGAAGATTTTCCTAGAACTCCATGAATATCTACCACCGTAACAGCGCCCAGACCGATTATAAAACCGGCTACCGTAACAAACATGGGCACAAAAAGCCCTGGATCATTCATCGTTTACTTTGATATCTCTAACCATATACAGGAGGCAGTAAATTAAGACTTTTTACCCGAGCTACTAAGCATTTTAGTCATGGTGTAAATACAGTAAATAGAAGCCATTCCCACAACAGCATAAACCAGCCGAGAAATAGCCGATTCTACACCAAATATTTCATCAACTAAATTGTACTTTAACCAGCCAACTAGGCCCCAGTTAAAACCACCGATGATAAGCAATAGCGTAGCGACTTTGTCTAATATGTTCATTTTCATAGTATCCCCTTTGTTGTTAATGTCCCTAAGCATAAGCTTAATACTTAACATAAGCAAACTCCGTATCTTGCGTCCTAGGACATTAGGTTCAGCTAGCTTCCCGACTATGGGTGCATATCCCCTAGAAGTTTGAGAATTTGGCCCTAAGACAGACCCGAAACCTTATAACCACCAATACGATATTATTCAAAGATTGCTTTAAGAACAGTTACCATCTATTATCATCCTGAATGTCGTGGTTTTTGCCAGTTGTGCTACAATTGGAACGTTAATAATTTAAATATACAGAGTGCGGGGAGAGATCTAGCTCGATGAACCGCCGGCAACCTGCTTTTTTAAGTGTTGGTGCTCCATCTAGCCCCTGCGGGAAAGATATTGACTTCGTCATCCTTTCTCGCTAAATAAAGAAAGGATTTTTTTATGTCAGATTTAGCCAACGGGGTGCATTACTTTACCAGCGAGTCTGTCTGTGCTGGACATCCGGACAAGATATGTGACGCTATTAGTGACGCCATCGTAGATGCTGCGCTAGCCCAAGACCCCAACAGCAGGACCGGTATAGAAACGGTTGCCGGTGCTAATCGAATCGCACTGTTTGGCGAAATTAAGACAACGGCTGATCTAAATTTTGAACAGATTGCTCGCCAAAAGGTAATCGAGTTAGGCTATACCGTACCAGCCTGGGGTTTTAGTAATGAATCAGAGTTTAGTAATGACGTACATCAACAGTCACCAGAAATCTCGATGGGGGTCGATCAAGACGGGATTCTGGGTGCTGGCGACCAGGGTATGATGTTTGGCTTTGCCTGCCAAGATACGCCAGAATTAATGCCGCTGCCGATTGCTTTGGCGCACGCGTTGACCCGCCGTATTGATGAAGCTCGTAAGGCCAAGGACCTGGTGTGGCTACGCCCCGATGGCAAAGCACAGGTGACAGTGCGCTACCAAGGAGGCAAGCCGGTCGGTGTGGAGAAGTTGGTGCTGGCTTTGGCGCACAACGAAGAGACTTCGGCCGAGCAGGTTCGCTGCGAAGCGATCGCCAAGATCGTGACGCCAGTTCTGCAACATTATAAATTCGATGTGCCCAAGGACTCTGACATCATTATTAATGGTACCGGCCTGTGGCATATCCCAGGCCCTGAATCTGACGCCGGTTTGACCGGTCGCAAGATTGTGGTCGATACTTACGGCGGCTATGCCCGCGTCGGCGGAGGGGCCTTTAGCGGCAAAGACCCTAGTAAAGTTGATCGCAGCGGTGCTTATGCCGCTCGCTACATCGCCAAAAACATTGTGGCCGCGGGCTTGGCTAAAAAGTGTGAAGTCGGCCTGGCGTATGTGATTGGCCAGCCCCGCCCCCTGATGCAGACTATCGATTGCTTCGGTACGGCCACTGTTAGCGATGCGGAATTACAGGCCTTTAAAGATAGGTTGATCGACACTTCGGTCAAAGGTATCTGCGACAAGCTGGATCTGCGCCGCCCAATCTATACCCAAACTAGCGCGTACGGCCACTTTGGCAAACCCAACTTGCCATGGGAAACCATAGTTTAGTCTAATATCGATCGCAGCGGCAAAAAACTAAGCAAGCCAAAAAAATAACTCAAATCAGTAAATAAGACAGAGTGGGCCAGCTTTCTATTGTGGCTGGGGAGGAGGGATTCGAACCCCCGGATGCCAGGACCAGAACCTGGTGCCTTACCACTTGGCGACTCCCCATTACACAATGTCACTAATTATAACGTACAAGGGGTTCGAATCGGATTCGACCTACCTTCGGCAGATTCAAAAATTTTTCGCTCCCCGGATGTCCCGACCTGATCGGGATGCCTTACCGCCTCCGACGCTCCGGTCAGAGAGCCGGCCGCAAGCGTCGGCTTTGGCGACTCCCCAATAACGGGCTAATACAGGGGTTATTATAGCCTAGACTGGCCTAAACCTCCAAGTCATATATAATAAGCTTAAGCATGCAAACAACTCCTTACTCGGACGAGACCATACAAGCCCAGCTAGCGCTGCTAGTTATCATCCTCTTGCAAGTTACCCTAGATAGAAGCCTGGTCATCGGCCCAAAGTCCGTGATCATTGCCCTTGAGCTACTGTTGATTGTTGGAATTGGCCTAACTGCCCCGCTTACCCATAGCATTGCCGCTCGGCTGCGGCGCACTTTTTCTTTGGCGTTAATTGCCATAATCAGCCTGGCTAACGCTGCTTCCATGATTTTGGTGGCAGATAGCCTGATCCACGGGTCGGCGATTGCTGGCAAACAGCTTATTCTGGCAGCTTTTGCAATATTTGTGACCAATATTATTATATTTAGCATTTGGTACTGGGAGGTAGATAGTCCTGGGCTGACTGGGCTACATAAGCACGACGCCCAGCCAAAGTTCCAGTTCCCACAAATGGAAATGAAGGATGTGCCAGAAACCAAAAACTGGGAACCTGCATATTTGGATTACCTGTACTTATCTACTACGAATTCCACGGCATTTAGCCCAACGGACGCCATGCCGCTAACTCACCAAGTCAAATTGTTGATGGGTGCTCAGGCAATGATATCCTTGATAACAGTTGTTCTGGTAACCGCCCGCGCCGTGAATATTTTAGGATAATCGAGCAGCTACAACGTCCCAGTTGACCACATTCCACCAGTTTTCAATGTACTCGGGGCGGCGGTTTTGGTATTTAAGATAATAGGCGTGCTCCCATACATCCAAACCAAGAAGCGGCACGTGACCGCCGGTAAGGGGTGAATCCTGGTTCTGCGTAGAACAAACGCTCAGGGTGCCATTATCGCTACAAAGCCAGGCCCAGCCGCTACCGAATCGCGCTACGGCCGCATCGGCCATTTTTGTTTTAAATTCTTCAAAGCTACCAAATGTTTGATTGATTTTATCGGCCAGTTCGCCGCTTGGGCGATTTGACCCACCCGGCTTCATAGATTCCCAAAACAATGTGTGATTATGGTGGCCGCCACCGTTGTTACGTACCGCTACGCGCTTGTCTTCTGGTATGTCGTTAAGATTGCGTAAAATATCTTCGATATCACGCTCTGCCCAGTCTGTGCCTTCCAGTGCGTCGTTTAGTTTTGCGACATATGCGGCGTGATGCTTGTCGTGGTGAATCTCCATAGTTTGCGCGTCAATGTAGGGTTCTAACGCATTAAAATCGTATCCTAGATCCGGTACTTTAAAGCTCATGGCTACTCCTTTTTTAATTTAATATGCAAAATCCTGCATTTTTAGGCGCAGGATTAATGCTCGCCCTACCACTATTATAGCGCAGGGTTATTTAGAATATTTTTCTTGAACGGTTTCGCAGATGTAGATAACAGCGAATAGAAGAACTGTTACTTCTATAGCACTCCACCAGCCCGGAGCTTGTTCCATAAACTTGCCAAACAAAGCACTACTTTTAACTTTTGTGTCTCCAGTAGAAATTAATTGCAAGTTGTGAACAAACCAGAAGCCGCTAACTAAAATAGCCAGGCTCATTCCAACTCGGCGGAACAGAGCACTCAAGCGAAGCTTAAAGAAGCTAACAGCTCCCCAAAGTTCTGCCAATATGACCGCCACGCCCCAAACAGTAGCCGCAGGCAAGCCCATAGTATCTAGCGTATCTTTAAAATCACCAAAACCGACTAACTGCAATACTGCCATAACGACCAAAACTAAACCTAAAACACTGCTTAAAATCCATTGCTTATCATTAAGCTTTGGCGCAGCTGTGGTTTTTACGTTCCAATTAATATTTAGACCGGTAGTTTTTTTAACTTTCTTTGCAGACATTTTGATCCCCTCACTTGTTATACTTACTTTTATAGTATTAATAACGTAACTTAGCAAGTGTAAAAATTACTTCAACTCATCCGCACCACGCAAAGAGTGTTGCGTGATGTGCTATAGCAGGTCGGGGCGATTCTTTTTTGTCTTTTGTAGGGATTGCTTTTTACGCCAATCGGCAATCTTGGCATGGTTGCCACTTTGTAGAACTTCTGGAACACTGGCGCCCCTAAACTCGTCTGGGCGAGTGTACTGCGGATATTCTAAAAGCCCTTCACTAAAGGTTTCGTCTTGAGCACTTTCGTCGGATCCTAAAACTCCCGGGATTAGCCGAACCGCGGCGTCTACAACAACCATGGCGGCCAGCTCACCGCCAGTTAACACATAGTCGCCAATAGAAATTACTTGGTCAATAAGTGGCATAATTCGCTCGTCGTAGCCCTCGTAACGTCCACAAACAAAAATTAAATCCTGGTTCGCGGCTGCCAAACTTTGAGCCGTTTTCTGGTTAAGTTGCTTGCCCACGGGTGCCATTAAAACTACCTTTGCCTCGGGTGCTTGGGTTTTTGCGTACTCAATAGCGGCTGTGAGCGGCTCCACGCGCAAAACCATTCCCGGGCCACCACCATACGGCGTATCGTCCACTACTTTGCGAGTACCTAAACCAAAGTCACGCAGGTTAATAAGATTATAGTTAACATGCCCCTTATCAGAGGCTTTCCAGAGCATGCTAGTTCCAAAAACTTGCTCAAACATTTCCGGAAACAGAGTGATTACTTGAATATTCATTGTTTACATTGTCTCATTTATTAGTTGAGTAGTAAAATGTGACGAATATCACTAGTTGTTTTACAGTATTCTACCCCTGTTAAAATTGCCATATTGTGTTTATGAATTAAAAGCGTACATTTATGGATAGGTACGATAAAAATGTACGATAAAAAAAATCCTTTTGAAATGCGCGCAGATTGGGACCGGCGAATCGGCAATACCGGCTGGCCAATAATCCTGGGAGCATGCGCACTCTGGGACGTAAAAATGCCAGAAACTCTGTCCAGCGCTTTTAGCCGCTCGTTAAGGGAGCATCCTGTTTTGACCGCCGGAGCCTGGGCTGTAACCAGCGCTCACCTATTCGGCCTTTTGCCTGATCAAGTAGATCCTTTTAAAAGAACTCTTAAAATGATAAAGCGTAGCGCTTAAAGCCTAAACGTCTAGGTCGTCTAGTTCTTCTAGCTCTTTGCGCGTCTGGCTGATGGCGCTGGAGTGGTCTTCGCCTTCTTCTTCGGTGGCTACGATGTCATCGTCGGTACTTTTAGTTGCAAAGCCGCTGCCGCTGGACACGGGTGTCGTATCGTCAGCTGCTGCTGGCTCGTCAACCTTAGCGGTAACATCGTCGGAACTACCATTGTCGTCGGCTGGGGCGTGCGTGCGCGCACCTGGGCCACCGTTGTCTACGATTTTTAGGTTATAACGTGCGTCGTTTTTTGTGCCAAGAGCTCGCAAAAGCGTACGCAAGCTTTGAGCTGTTGCGCCGCGCTTACCGATTACACGTCCAAGATCTTCTGGATCTACTGTTAGTTCTAGTAGTACGCCTTTTTCGTCTATACGGCGTTCGATTGATACGGCTTCGGGGTTACCTACGACTGACTTCACGATATATTCTATAAATTGCTGGTCGATGCTTGCGCTCATGATTTTGGCTCCTTTTTAAGCACTGAATTTAGTCTTTAGTAACTACCACTATTATACACAACCCTACAAATGCGTTTAATCACAGCCGAAACGAGAATTTATTCTGTTTTTGCTGCGGGTTCTTCGGGAGTTGGCTCGGCCGCTGGAGTTTCTGCAACCTCTTCGGCTACCTCAGCTACCGGAGCAGCTTCTTCGGTTACAGGTGTTTCTTCTGCTGGAGCTTCTTCGGCGACTGGCGCTGGTTCTTCTTTTGGTTCTTCTGGACGATTGCGGCGAAGTTTTTCTGGGTTGCGAATTGCGCGTTTGCTAGGAGTAGAGGCTTTAACCCAGTCAGGCAGTTTAATACCATTGGCTTTTAGCAGGCCTGCAACTCTGTCGGACACTTGGGCGCCGTTATCTAGGTATTTAGCAACAGCCTCACCGTCAATCTTGGCTTCTTTGGTATGAGGATTATAGCTGCCCAAATAAGATACAACTCGGCCGCTGCTAACGCTAAAACGGCTGTCTTGGGCGACTAATCGGTACTGGGCATGACCTTTGCGGCCGGTTCTTTGCAAACGAATAACTAACATAAATTACTGGTTGTTCCACTTCCTTATTCGATCAATAAAATTATTAAAAGCGTCTTGCACTATATTACAGATTACGACCCCTATTGTCAACTGGAGTTTTGTGAGCTATTTTGTACTCGTGCTTTGAGCCAGTTCGTACTTTTTAAGAGCCGATACCGCCGCACCTACCTGCGCGGATTGTTTACTCGGGCCAGTCCCCTGGCCTTTTAGTTGTTCGTTAACAAATACACCCACTACAAAAATCTTGTCGTGGTCGGGACCGTCTTCGCTCAAAACTTTATAAACTGGGGTATAGCCTTCCTGATTCTGCGCAAGTTCTTGCAAGCGAGATTTAGGGTCAAGCCATGCCCCGCTGCTTAAAATATCGTCAAGAGTAGGCAGTAGTGTACGTTCAATAAAGATTTTTGCGGCATCATAACCCTGGTCTAAATACAGGGCGCCGGTAACTGCTTCGTAACAGTTTGCCAGGATTTGCTCACGCGCGCGGTCGCTGCCACGTTTTTCTCCGCGCGAAAGCCGCAGCAAAGGTTCAAAATTTTCGCGAGAAGCAGCGGCACTAATGCTCTCTGTGCGCACTAAAGCACTGCGCCAGTTGGTCAAAACTCCTTCTGGCTCTGCGAACTTTTTGTACAAAAATTCTGTTACGACTAATTCCAAAACCGCGTCGCCCAAAAATTCCAGCCGCTCGTTATGCGCGCTTACTGTCTTTTTGTGTTCGTTCAAATATGAGCGGTGAGTAAAAGCTGTAACCAGCAGCGCCATATCGTTAAAGTTGCCAAAATGTTCGGTCGCAAATGCTTGGTATTTAGCTATGTCCATAAATCTTAGTTACCTTTTTTCTCCGTATGATCCCTAATTTTCTTTAGAGCGATTAAAATTAACTTGCCGATGTCTTCGTACTCAATTTTATCCAGAGCTTCGTTAACCGGAAGCCAACCAAGGCTCATCATCCACTCCTCTGGCTTAATGTCGTCGGTGTCTCCCAGAGCTTTTATAAGAAATATTTCTGTGGTCATTAATACCAAACTGTTGCCGCGGCGGTAGCGAAAATTAATTTTGCCCAGCCAATCGAGCATTTTCATCTCTTTTAAGCCTGTTTCTTCGCCAACTTCGCGCTCGGCGGTTTGGCGAGCTGTCTCGCCCTCTTCTATGTGACCCTTTGGTATTGTCCAACGGCCTTTAGCGTCTTGGATCATCAGGATTTCTATTGATTTGGAATCCTTGCCTAATCTATAAATAATGCCGCCAGCGGTTGGTTCGCGCACAACTTCATCAATAGCCGGCCGGTTGCGGTTTACGAATTTCTTGAGTCCGGTGATTGGTTTTGGCCTTTTCATGTACGCAACCCCTGGCTATATAAAATCCTAAAATCTAACACCGAAATCCTAAACAAATCATAAATTTCCAATGCCCAAATTTTAGACATTAGAACATTAGGATTTATATATTGTTTAGAATTTAGAAATTCGGATTTAGGGTTTGTCATAAATTATTTACTTCTTAGGTTTAGGTTTGATATTGGATGCGGGTTTTTTAGATGTTTGTTCATGATTGCGTAGTACCGTACCAAGCACTCCGTTTATAAACTTGGACGAATTATCGCCGCCGAATGCTTTGGCTAGTTCTACCGCTTCGTTGATCGCGACTTTGGGCGGAACATTTTTACTAAACAGCAACTCGTAAACTCCCATGCGCAGCAACGTTAGGTCTATCCGTGCAATCTGTTCGAGCGGCCACTCTGGGGCTACCGGGCGAACAATATCATCAAGCTCCGCATGACGCAAGCTAACCCCGTTAACCAATTGTTCGATAAATTCTTTATCGTCAATAGTATCGTGATAGCGGTCGATATTGCGCTGCAAAACTTCGGCCGGATCCATGTCCGTATCACCCGCCTCGCGGCGGAAGTCTTGCTCGTAAAGAGTCTGCAATGCAACTATTCGTCCTAAATGACGGTTAGCACTCATGAGCAACTCCCTAGCAATTTGCAATTTTCAATCAACACCTTCCATCCTGCGACCGATGAGATTTGTGCGAATTGTGAATTGTGAATTGTTAAATATAGCGACATAAGCGCGACTTGCCTCTGCTTAACAGTATACCTTATTGAAATTTGCGAGCTACAAGAATATTTTTAAACTTTGCTGGCCTGGCGTTTGTTTTCGTGAACTTTAACAGGACTCTTAGCATTTACTGCTCGAGCCAAGGTGAGCCGCAAATGGCTACGGCGAGTGCCGGTACGACGGGGACTGGTGCGTTTTTTGGGCTTACCCATATGGCGGTAGCACTCCTTCTTTTTTAGATTTAACTTGTAACTTAAGGGGTATTATACCTTAAATAACTAAACTTACCAAACGCCCGGGAACATAGATTGCTTTTTTAAGCTGTTTGCCGCTTAGGTGGGGGGCTACTTTGGCATCGGTTTGGGCGACATCAATAACTTCTTGTTCGGTGGCATTACTATTAACGACGATTTCCGAGCGAACTTTGCCATTAACTTGCACGGCGATTTTTACCGTGTCGGCTACAAGTAGCGACTCGTCCCACCCCGGCCAATCACTGGTGTGGACGGAACCTTTGCCGCCCAAATCCTGCCACAATTCCTCGGCAATGTGCGGGGCGAATGGTGCCAGCAGCTGCGTTAGCGTTGTTAGTGCTTCGCTCCAAGGCTGCTTGCGGCAAAGTTTGTGGCTGGCTTTTAGTTTATACAGATCATTTACGCACTCCATTAAAGCGGCGATGGCGGTGTTAAAGCTCATGTCTTGCAGATCTTGGGTGACTTTTTTGGTCGTGCGGTGCATGATGCGCTTCAATTCTTGTTCGCCTTCTTTGCCCCCGCTATCCGCTTCTTGCATCACCAAATATTCCTGAGTGATTGTCCAAACCCTTTGTAAGAACCGGAATGTTCCGCCAATTCCTTCTACGCTCCAGCTAACGGCTTGGTTCCACGGGCCAATAAACAGTTCCATTAAACGGATTGAATCCGCTCCGTACCCTTGGCTAATCAGCTCGTCCGGTTCAATAGTATTACCTTTACTCTTGCTCATTTTTTGGCCGTCCGGCGCCAGAATCATGCCCTGGTTGCGCAGTTTACTAAACGGTTCCTTGAAGCTAATTAGCCCTTCGTCGTACATGACTTTTGTCCAAAAGCGGGCGTAAAGCAAGTGCATAACGGCGTGCTCGGCTCCGCCAATGTAATCGTCTACCGGTAGCCAGTATTTAGCTTTGTTGGCGTCAAATGGTTTTTGATCGTTATGCGGATCGGCGAATCGCAAAAAGTACCAGCTGGAACAAGCGAATCCGTCCATGGTGTCAGTTTCGCGCTTGGCCGAACCGCCGCACTGCGGGCAAGTCGTATTAACCCAGTCGGCAGCCGACGCCAAAACGCTAACTTCGCCGGTTGGCTGATAGCTTTGCACCTCTGGCAACACCACCGGCAGTTGATCTTCCGGCACCGGCACCGCGCCGTGCTCGGGGCAATGAATAATCGGAATCGGCGCGCCCCAATATCGCTGCCGGCTAATCAACCAGTCCCGGATTTTGTAGTTAATTTTCTCTTGGCCAATATCGGCTGTTATGGCGTCCCTGGCTTCGGCTGATCCTAGCCCGTCATACTTGCCAGAATTTATAACCCGCCCTTCGCCGGAATAAATATAATCACCTTCTTCCAACCATTTAAGAATAGAATCCAGTTCGGTCATCGGGCCCAACTTTTCTAGCTCGCGTTTTTCTACCCAAACGATTTCAAAATCTTCGTGGGCTTCTAGCTTTTGGTCGATTTTCTCTTCATCCTCAAGCTCAAACATCAAGACATTTTGAGTGATATCGCAATTAACCTGCTTATGAGCAGCATAAAAATGTGAATTGATGGTAAATGGCAGGGCTTTAATAAACTTTAGATTTTTATAACCTGTTTCTTCGGTTATTTCGCGTTTGGCTGCCGGAATCAAATTTTCGCCCTCCTCAACACCGCCGGTTATGAATGTCTGCCAATCATATTTGTTCCATTTTAGAGTCAAGAATTTGCCATCTTTTGGGTTAATAACCACGCACTGAGCAACGTTTCGAGTGGTGTTTTTAGACCCTTCGCGCGGCGGATTATCTGTATCGACCGCTATTGGCTGCACCACTTGAGTTATAGGCAAATTGAACTTTTGAGCGAATTCATAGTCGCGCTCGTCGTGTGCCGGCACGGCCATGATTGCTCCGGTGCCGTAACCGGGCAGCACATAGTCGGCAATCCAGATTGGGATTTTTTGGCCGTTAGCGGGGTTTATGGCGTAGGCGCCAGTTGGCACGCCTGTTTTTTCGCGCTCGGTTTCCATCCGCTCAACTTCGGACTTGCTGGCAGCTTGTTTGACGTAATTGGCGACCGAAGACTTGTGACTGGCGACTGCGAGCTTTTGAACAAGCGGGTGTTCTGGAGCCAAAACCAAAAAAGTAGCCCCAAACAAAGTATCCGGCCGAGTAGTGAATACTTTTATATTTGAATCTCCGCCGTAAATTGCAAAGTTGATTTCGGCGCCTTTGCTGCGGCCTATCCAGTTTCGCTGCATGGTTTTTATGGCGTGCGACCAGTCTACGTTGTCTAGGTCTTTTTCTAGCCGATCGGCATATTCAGTTATTTTAAAGAACCACTGCTTGAGCATCTTCTTTTCTACCTGGCTGCCGCAGCGCCAGCAAACGCCGGCTTCTACCTGTTCGTTAGCCAGCACGGTTTTGTCTACAGGACACCACCACTGCGCGCTCTGCTTTTGATAGGCCAGCCCTCGCTTATGTAGCAGTAAAAAGAACCACTGAGTCCATTTGTAATAACCAGGATCACTGCTATCGATTTCGCGCGACCAATCGTAGCCAAAACCCATTTGCATTAGCTGGGCTTTAAAGCGCGCGGTATTGTCATCAATCGCCTGACGGGGGCTAACATTGTTTTTGATAGCGTAATTTTCTGCCGGTAAACCAAAAGAATCCCAGCCCATTGGGTGCAGCACGTTAAATCCGTTCATTCGGTTGTAACGAGTTATGGCGTCGCCAATGGTATAGTTGCGCACATGGCCAACGTGCATGGCCGCGCCGCTAGGGTAGGGAAAATACTCTAAGATATATTTTTTAGGCTTAGAAGAATCGTCGGCAGCCTGATGAATTTTTTTATCTTCCCAAATTTTTTGCCATTTGGGCTCTATTTCTTTTGGATTATAGCGTTTCATTCACCTTCTATTTTATCAGAGGTGAAGGCTTTTTGTTTTCTTTTCATCCAATAGTTAGACTGCCGGACAAGTTTTTTTGCATCAGATGGATCGGCTAACAATAATTTAACAGCTTCTTCGGCAAACACTCCATTTTGCGAACCTTTGGCTAACAGTACCGACCCTTGTTTTAGCTGGGGCTTTAGATATTTGGCAGCACTGTAGGGATCGGTAAACATTTTTACTTTGCAACCTTTGTCTAGAGCGACAGTTGCTAAGAATTTATTTGCATCTGAACCAATTGTTATGACTTCGGCTAACTGGGCTGGGTCACAATGCGCGCCAATCCTTCTATGCTCCGCCTCCGAATAAGTCCCGAGTTCGTTCATATTGCCCAAGATCGCAATTTTGTGTGCGGATTTTATTCGATACAGCGAATCAAGCGCTGCTATGACCGCATCTGGGCTGGCATTGTAAGTATCGTCGATAATCACGGACTCATTCACCCCGGCCAGCCGTTGCATCCGCCCACTGACTGGTTTGATCAAGCGGATCCCTTTGTCTATCAATTCCGAAGGCACTTCTAGCTGGACGGCCACCGCGGCGGCGGCGCAGATGGAATAAAGCTGCGGTTGGGTGACTTGCTCGTGGGCGGCGCTCAAAACTTTTACGCCGTTATAAAACATATCAAAATCCGCGCCTTGATCATTGAATACAATGTTGGCAAGTTTAAAATTAGCATCCTGTTTGATGCTGTAGTAGAGTGTCCCCGCTGGCAGATTGGATAGGTATTTCGCCGGACAAAGATCTTTGTTAACCAGCAGCTTGCCGGATAGCTGCGCGAGAACTAGCTCTTCGCTGGCAACAGCGTCCAAATCCGCAAAAAATTCCATGTGCTCTGGGGTGATCGCAGTAAGCACACCCAGATCAACCTGCAAATATTGCTTAAATCCTGCCATATCGCCCGGCTTATCGGTGCCGAGTTCTACAACAACAACGTCGTAAGGGAATTTTCGCAGCACGCTAAATTCGTTTTT
This sequence comes from uncultured Candidatus Saccharibacteria bacterium, assembly GCA_964624785.1. Classification (GTDB taxonomy): domain Bacteria; phylum Patescibacteriota; class Saccharimonadia; order Saccharimonadales; family UBA10212; genus CAZUXR01. The sequence goes on along the minus strand of CAZUXR010000006.1, from coordinate 1,399 downwards.
AAATATCGTTACCAGCCAGGCGAATGGATTAAACAAACTTGGCATAACGCGGCCAAAAAATATTAGCGGCACACTCACTAGATCGTTATAGTTACCGTCTTGATAACGCACTTTATAGCTAGCGGACAAAACCTGAGCGATTGCTAGTTTTGTGCTGGTTTTGCCTACACTACCAGCAACTGCGACGACTATAAAATCATTCTTTTTGCGAAGTCGCCGGACCTGCGCCCACAAAATTCGCCCGATAAATTCTTTGGCGGTTTTTTTCATCTACCTCCAGATTATAGATCTTTTTACTACTTACTGCGATATGTTAGCAATAGCTTTTTGCAGCTGGTCGTAACTAACAGTTTTTTTAGGAATCTTTACGTCCGACGCTATTCCGTATCCGCTATATTTTTCGACCATGTCCCCACCGCTAGAAGAATATTTAATCTGGGTTATTTGGCGCGACATAATCCCTACTGTGATGCTAATCGACAGCTTGTCTTTCGCGCTGTAGTTGCTCGCTTTAAACTGATCGTCTTTGCGTAGGTTAAGCATGCGGGCGTACTGGTTAGCAGTTTTGGTATATTCGCGCATTGGGATGTCTACTTTATATGTGTAGGTTCCTCGCCTATGGTCATTCTGCTTTTTGACTTTGCTAAAATCTACTTTGTAACTGGAGTGCAACTGTTTAGTTAACGCTGAGCGTTCGGTTTTGTTTAAGTTACCAAAAAGCACCGGGCCAAATATAGAGTTCACGAATAAGTTAGAAAACACATCCGAAGAGGTATTTTTACTATCAACCCAAAGTGGATAAATTGCGCTATAGTCTTTCTTTTGCTCGCCCTGGGCGACAGCTCGGTCGATATGGGCATAGTGCTGGTAGTCTCCTTTGGGAGTACTAATCGTCTCTAAAACCACATGGACTGGACCGCTCGTATCTTGAGCGGATATGTCTTTGGTGTCGCGAACAACGGGTGTGGGGTTAAAGGAAAGTTGGGTTAAGCCTTTATTTGTGGCTTGGCCGTCGTTTTGAGAAGTTTCCCTGGTGACACTTTTGGTGCTTAGGTTATTGTCAACCATACTCCAAAAAACACGCTCCGGACTGGTGTAAACATGGTTATACCAAGTGTATCCACCAATTAGAGCGGCGATTACGAATATTGCTACTACGCCGTTAATCGCTCTTTTTCTGGTCAAATGAGCAATGAACGCGGAATGGATATTTTCGGCAGTTTTTTCTACATGCGTGGAGTTAGTGCCCGAACGAATCGGGCGATGTTTATGACTTTTACTCTGACTCATTCCAAACATTGTAGCATTGCAAGAGATGTTTTAGTATAATACCAGGGTTGCTAGGGGGCATTAGCGCAGTTGGCTAGCGCGCTTCCATGGCATGGAAGAGGTCAAGGGT